>NZ_JBFPDP010000023.1:0-79710 GCF_040830845.1 Sivoneniella epilithica UHCC 1019 | reverse complement strand
CAAGTGATTGCTTCCCTGACTGGATACTCCTTCATCCTAGATGCACTATCTGTCGTTACCACCATTTAAATTGGTATGAGAGAGACAAGGATACTCCATAATTGGTGCGCGCATAGGTTTGAAAACCATGCGCTTGCATTCCGTAAATCAGTCCGAAGTTGACCGCTTTAGCTAACCGTCGCTCATCACCTGTAATTTGGGTGATCGGTTTGTGCAGCAAGAAACTGGCGGTTAGAGCGTGTAGGTCTTGTCCGTTTTGATACGCCTCGTTCATCCGAGGTTCGCCACTCACTTTTGCGGCAATCCTCAGTTCAATCTGGCTGTAATCCGCTTTCACCAGCACATTGCCTGGAACAGGTTCAAAACAGCCCTTGATCCGTTGATCACGGGGTACATTTTGCAAATTTGGCTTGTCACAGCTAAACCGTCCGGTGACGGCTCCACATTGGTTGAGATGTGGGTGTAGTCGTTCCGTCTTGGGGTGAACTAGAGTTGCGTACCCTTCCGCGTAGGTGGAAAGAGCTTTTGTCGCTCTCCGATACTCCAACAGTTTGCTCAAAACGGGGTGCTGTTCCTGAAGCGGAATCAGCGTTTCTTTCCGGGTATTTTTGACTGAAATCCCTATCTCTTGAAGTGCAGTAAGTAATTGCTTGGGACTCTCTAGGTCAACTTTGAAAGAGGTTGGATTTAGTAGCGATTTCTGAACTGCTTCGGGCTTAGGCAACCTCTCCCATAGCTCTTGCTCCAACATAGCTTTTTGCTGCCCCAGTTCATCTGCAAACGCTTGGAGTTTCGCCCGGTTGATGCCCATACCGTTCCACTCCATCTCGGCAACGGCTGGGATGGTACGAAATTCAAGCAAAGCTGTATCAGTTAGCCCTTTTTCCTCTAATTTGGCTGTCAGCGAGTCCCGTAACGGCAGTAGCACAGCCGCATCTCTGGCAGCACAATCAATTTGGCTCTGGGTAAGTCCTGCCTTCCAGTTACTTTTCTGCTCAGATTTATCCAGTTCAATTTCCAGGTAACGATGAGCGATCGCTTCCAACTTGTGAGATTTATTCAACCCAGCATCAATCAACTGCGACGCGATCATCGTGTCAAAGATATTCCCTTTGACCTCTAAGCCTGTTGCTTGGAGAATCTGAAGATCAAAGCTGGCATTTTGGAAGACTTTTTCTGACTCACTCTGAAATAGATGGCTTAAAGGCTGTAAATCTGCTTGAGAAAACGCTGCACAATCAATCACGGTTACCAGACGATCTACTGCTGCCAGTTGGATTAATCTCACCTGATCAGAATGAGGATCAAGTCCTGTAGTTTTGGTATCGATCGCCAATACTGGTGAGTCTTGATAACGGTCAACCACCTGCTGCAAAGCGTCAAGAGTATTAACCAGATAAACGCCCAGTTCATCCTGAGAAGCTGGTGTCTGAGAGGTAAGGACTTCGCTGATTGCTGGTTCCGGTTGCTCTTCAACTGCCTGATTCTCTTCTTGCTCAACAACATGGACTTCAGTGGTTGCCTGATCAAGCACTGCGACTGTCGAATCAAATTTTTCTAAAGGCTCCTGTTGAATGCCTCCTTCTACAACTGCTACTGCATTGCCCAGTTTGTTATCCAGATGCAGTATTTCAGAAATGTTTTGTTGGACGGCTTGCAGTTGCGCTACTGCGGTCTGAAGTGATGCTTCTATCTCATCGTTGTTTGGTAAAGGTTCAACAACTATCGGAGTAACAATTGAAGCTTCTTTCGATGCCTGTTGCCTCCAAGCTTCCAGTGCGGCAACGGCAAACCCTTGATCCAACACATTGCGGGAAAAGGTTGCCGCAAATCCGCGATCGCAGTTACGACTTTCTCCTCCAGTAAATGGATTTTGCACGGCTGTCTCAGTGAGCCGTAATTGGGAGCCTGTTTCCCCAGGAAGAATTTTAAACACCATTTCGCCATCATGAACACATTCAAAGGTGTCCAAATTTCGGTAGTGAGTCACATAAAGCTGGTCATTATGACGTTCGACCACCAAGGGCAGATATGGCTCATTCTCAATTCGTAGATAAAAGTCATCAGCCTGAACAACGGCTTCGGACAATTGGGCATCATTCAAAAACCTGGCAATATTTTTCTCTGGTGTCCCTGCTATTTGCTTGGTAGCAATTGACGAAACTTGGAGAGTTGTATTTTCCAGATCCGAGACAACAGACTGATTGCCATCTAGTTGTGCCTCGACTGCCACTACCTCTTCTGGCATTAGTTGCGGCTGATTGGAAAAGTCATCTTCAATCGGGTCAACCAGAATGAGCGGGACAGTAGCTTCTGAACTTTGTTCAACCTGCCCATTTTTAGATAACTTAGATCCAGGGTTTTTCCCTTGTGGTTCACAAGAGTCTGTAATTGGTTCTAACTCAGGCAGTTTGACTCCCAGGTACTCCCGCGCTTTGTCCTTGAAGTCAAATGCAGCAAGAGAAATGCCCTGTTCTTTCATCAAAACGTGTAGCACTCTATCAATACGGTCTGCTGGAACAACTAGCTCCATGCGATCGCTCACTGAGTAGAAATCACTGCCTGCGGCTGCGATGATGTTCGCGTCTAGCGAAAAGCGATCGCCGATCGCAGACTTTGGTGTTTGCAGCACAAAGCCAGCCCCATTACTACCAAATTGGGCTGCTGCCTGACTTTTGATCGTTAGCACTTCATCCAGGGTTTTGACTGCTCCCTGATAATTGGTGAGGTCTGTCAAAAATGCTTTGACCTGATGAGGCTCTTTGAAGGCTACAGGTTGCTCTCGCAGAGATTCTTGAATATCGAAACTGGCAGGCATAATCAACCCCTGCTGCACGTTTCCCTGATGATCTGTGTAGTTGAGAAACTTCCCGGTTGGGTACTTCTCGTAGGCTTTCAGTAGGTTGCCCTGAAAAATCTGTCGTTCGGTACGCTCTGCCCGTTGCTTCAGGTCAAAGGCTTTGTAGATATCTTGCCCTTCCCAATTGGTGTCCTGCTTGGTGATAGTCGTCATCATGCCTTCCTTCCCTCGGTTAAAACGAGTTAGCGGAACGGTTAGCATTCGAGCATGATTGTCTGTGAGAATTTGAACTCGCCAATTAGTGGGTGCAGTTGGGCTACCATTTTGTCCTTTCTGCCAGACCTTCGCCACTACTCCGTAGGTGATGTTGCCTTCTGGAGAAACAACCCGTACCGTCTGACCCGATGGAAAGTTGCGGATGATTCCGCCTACATGGGTGAATTGGTTCTTAATTCGCTCTCCTGCTTTGTCTTTGCCGTAGTTATCGTGTTTGACAGATAAAATCTCAGCCCGATACTTCATCGTCTCCCGTCGCAGTTCGTAAACTGTATGCTGTGCTTGCTCTTTCGCCTGTTTTTCCGTCTGGTAAAAGTCGTGCTGATTGATCTCTCTAACTGGCTTCAAATCTAGATTTTCGCGCACCAAGTTGATAACTTCTAACTGACTCAATGGCTTGACTGGAACTTTGGCATCCACTACATCTAGGTAGACCGATCCAGTGAACTCGTTACGAACAGTAGAGTTATCAGGAATAATTTCCATCCGTCCAATTGTCCGGGCATCCAGATCAAGTTGCTGCGCCTCCAAAACGCTTTCACCCATTGCCTGTTTTTGAGCAACCAAGTCCAAAGTTTCAGACTCGATCAAGGCATACAGTTCCTCCTGCTCCTTCACCGAAAGCAAAGGAATTCGTCCGGTGGTGCGGCTGATAACTTCAATCTCCGACTCTCCTTGCAGTTTTTCTCTGGGAAATGCCAGCTTTGCTTCTAGTTCTGGCTGATCGTCTAGAATCTCATTAATCACCTCTTCGCCGTAGGGTGTGAGGAAATCAACCACATTGGACACCGACAGGGCGGAGTCGCGATCGGCGGTTGTGTTGGCGTTGAGGGTTGCCATCTTGTGAGAGAGAAGGGCACCCAAACGCTTCTCTGCTGGAATATCGCTCATCAAGTAGGTGATTTCAGGTTCAGACACTTGCCCAAACCGATTTACCCGCCCCAACATCTGCATCACCTGGTTGATGTCTCGCTCTGCTTGCGCCATGATCAGGTGTCGCTGCTGCTGATCGGCGAACTTTTCGGAAGCATGAAGGTTAATGCCAGTGGAGCCAGAACGGTTGAGAATCAGGATGTCCAGTTCTCCAGCATTAAAGCGGTTGACAATTTCTACCTTTGCCTGAGGAGTCGTTTCTTTCGCAGAACGACGCGCATAACCTTGTTCTCCGCTAGGGCTGTAGTCGATGATGTTTTGCCGTCCAGTAACCTCATCAACGCGAAAACCTGCCTGCGTTAGCCGCCATTTGATGTAGTCGATTGAACTGAGCGGGATTGCAGACAGATCAGTGCCATCAATAATCTCTCTAGCATTATCGTAAGCAGCTAAGGCATCATCCCCTAACTCGTCATCGGTCATTCGTCGTCGAATGCCGTTGCCTTCATGATCCTTGATCGTGACATCCCGCGATCGCTCCAGGTAACGGCTCAGGACATCTCCAAACGAAATGGTGATCGCGTCTCCCGGTTGCAGTCCGTTGTCTTCGGCATACTGCTTAATAAAAGCATCCATCGTGTTCGCAACAGCAATCACAGGTTTCTGACCCCGCTCGATTGCCGCGATCGTGTCTTGTACCGTCGCTTCTGCTTTCTGGCACAACAAACCCTGGTCGATCGCGTTGTTCATCAACGAGGTGAAGTTGGTAGACTTCGCTCCTGACTGACCGATGGAGTTGTCTTCGCTAGCAGCCTTTGCCTCCTTTTTCATCTCCTTGCTAAGTTTGGCAACTGCTTTTTCTTTAGTCAGGTCAAACTGGCTGATCGATCGCATAATCGAGGAGATGTCATCTGCAATCTGCCGATCTACCGGAACCACTTTTGACTGGAATGACACGCCCTCAAACGATCTCTCTCGCCTTAGCATCTGACCAGACGCAACAAGTTTGGCTGCCATCATTTGTTGCAAGGGAACACCACCCTCTTTCAGGGTTCGCTGCAAGAAGGAAATATCAGTTACAGCATCAGAGGCATCGGAGCGACGAGCGTAGAGATCCATCACTGCCGGATCTTTAATCGCAGTCGCACTGGCAAACACGGCTCCCGCACTGCGATCGATCAGTTCTCGTGCAAACTCTGCTCGGTTTGGAGCCGCATTGATGCTGACCCAGCCTTTCTCTCCAGTGCTGCCGCCTGCTTCGTGTGCCTCATCAAAAACGAAAATTGCTCTTGGTGCAAGGTCGCGTAAAAAATCCCGTCGAAATGGTTCTTTGCCATTGTCGATCGTTTGAAGCTGGCTGTAGGTGGTAAAAATGGCTTGATAGCGACCCATTCCCTGCTGCATCAGGCGCTGCATTTCTTCCTGTTGCTCCGCAGGATTGCCCGTTCTAAGTTTGCTGCCATCCGGTAATTCCAGCTTCAGGTTGCTATCAGTTGCAAAGACGCTCACTTCAAGCTTGCCAATGTCTTGTAGGTCAGCCAGCATCGAAACATACAGAGTTGATTTTTGCGTGACAAAGACTGGAACGTAACCCTGATTGATCGCATCGATGATTTGACTCGCACAGAATCGCCCCTTTCCATTCCCAGTTTGATCGCCATTGAGAAACACCTTGCTTTTGTCTCGTTGCCAAAATGCTAGAGCATTTGCATCAATTTGCTCGGCGTATAGGTGCTTCCACAGTTCGGCTTTCGACTGATAACCCATGCGCTGCTGCACAAACTCATCCACATCGCCAACTGTCTGTTCCAGCTTATCGAGGGCAGTCTGAGCCGCTGTTGCCATGTTCGCCGGGATAAGTGTACCCGGTGATCTGCCCTGACTGCGGGGAATATATGCAACGTTCAAGGTCGCATCCGCCTCTGGACGCTCAATATCTGCGTTTGCCATTGTTTGAATCCTTGCTTGTGCTGTCTGGTTAGAAGCTACCTGTCCATGCCGTAGGTCAGGTCTGAAAGCCAGTTCTCCAAAGTGAAGTTGTCGTGTTCCGCTATCCACGCCTGCTGGGTCTCTAGTTCGTTCGATTGGATTGGGAGGGGAAAGTCCAGTCCCGTTTCTCGCAAGCGAACCAGAAATGTCTCGTTGCGCTCCAGAAATGTCTCTGCCCACTCTTGAGTCCACCACCAAAGGGGTTCGAGTTTCTTCGTCTGGTAATCCTCGTAGAGGTTCGGCGGTTCCTGAAGGTACAGCAGTTTGAGGGCTTGGCTGAGTCGGTAATGAGTCTGCACCTGGTCTTCGCCACTCTGCTCCATCCAGTGATGAATCATCCATTGAATTCGCAGGCTCATCAGTTGGGTATAGTCCCGCTCTGGTATCTCTGCTGCCCCACCTGATAGCTTGACCATCAGCAATGACTGATTGTCTGAGTCGGGTATCCAGATCGCCGGGAAGTTGCTGTAGTTTGGATAGGTCGTGTTGCTGAACTGGCTCATAGGGCAGTAACTCCTTAAGTACGTCGAATGATTTGTAGATGATGGGTACGTCAGCAGCAGGTAAGTCTCGCCCGGATTTTCCTCGTCCCTCAATCACGATTAAGTCAATGGGAAAGCCTGCTCCCTGTTTGCGGTAGAGATCACCCCAAATCGAGGCGTGCTGAGTAACGTTGTAGTGCTGATAGAGAGCATAGAAAAATCCCCGACTTTCGATTGAGTTATAGCGGTCAGAGCGCAGATCCTCATCGCTTCCCAACTTACCTCCTAAGATCAGCACTGCTCGACCATCGTCCTTCATCGTCTCCAAAGCTCGAAAGGCGATCGCGTGATCAATCTGGCGTGTTCCCCGACGATTACCAGGAACCTCGAATCGTTTTACTTTTCCATCCTCGCCATGCACAATTCCGAATGGTGGATTGGTGATGATTACATCGACTTTCCCATCTGGTCGGTAGGTGCTGGCATCGCTCTGCGTCAGTTGCTGGTAGCCTCGCTGTTTTAGTTCGGTAAAGCGATCGCCATTCAATTCATTAGCAATGACATTGGTAGAATTGGCTCCGATCAGTAAGGCTCCGTTTCCAGCAGTCGGCTCGTAGACGGTAGTTTCTGGTGTAATTCCTGCCAAAGTTGATGCAAGGTAAGCGATTGGAATTGGTGTACTGTATGCCTGCTGAAGAACCGAAGTAGAGGAGCGAACTCCCAATGTTGGCTGACGGTTTAGCAGATCTACGAGTTGGTCATACGCCTGGTGAGTTGATGAGGACTGAGCAATCAGGTATGGCGCAACTCGGACAATCGCAGTTTCCATTGCTTCATCTACCAGCTTGGTGAGCGGACTGCCGGGAGGAACGGGTACATTCAAAAAATTCTCAGCTTGCTTTCGCGCCTGATTGATCCGGGCGTAATTTTCTCCTTGCAATAGGGAACTGTGGAAGGCTCTGATCAGAGCTTCCTTGCGATCGTCGAACATCGTGAATGTTTATTACTGGATCAAATAATGAGGACTAAAAATCATCCATTGCTTTGGTGTCAGGAGAGCAGGGAGGAGGCTCAAATATCACATCTAGCTTCGCTTCCAAATCTGGGTCTTCCTCACGCATTACGGAAGGTGTGTCTGCATTGTCATAATTAGCTTCAGTTGAACTTTCCGAATGTTTTGATCGCAGTTCCTTAGAAGGTTGATTTGAATTCTGATTCTGATTCATAGTCTTTTTTCTTAAGTTAATTCCAGTTCCCGATCGCGACTCCGTTCGGTAGTCCGAATACTTTCGTAGGCTGCTGTAAATCGAATCATCAAGTGTTGATATTGGGTAATGTCTACCGTTGATTCCACTTGGTCACGATTGATGATAATTGACTCATCAGAAGAGTTATAGGGAATGAATCGCAGGCGATCATTATCTAACTTTTCAATAAGATAATCATTGTTTCCAGGTAACTTTTGCTCTCCAGTGCGATCGAAATAGCCATGAATTTCCTCGACCACTTCTTTTGCTTGAAAAGTCAATGGTTGATGCTCTGCCTGGTATTCGGCTTCCGCCTCGACGGTATCTTCAGTCACCTCTACAGAGGCTCTCACGGCTGCTCCACCTTTAATGTGTCCATACTGATCGCGCCTGACTCGCACAGGTGCAGCATCTTGAAGTACCTGCTCATGCAAAGTTGATGAGTCGCCCATTGCCTGCCCGGTCAACGATTCAACTTCATGGGCTGGGCGAAGCTCAACGATCGCTGGCTCTTCCACCTTTTCCCCAATCTGAGTCACCAACGTTATGTCATGCACTCGTTGAACATCAAGATTTACGGAAGGTTCTGTTGCTCTAACAGAACCTTCTGACTCAATTCCTTCTAGACTCTGCACTTGACTTGCATCAGGCAGTAAAGCATTGACCGTCACCTGTCCCTGTTCTTGATGGAAGCATTGTACGCCATTGATTTCAATATCAATCAACTCACCATCCACCACCTCAACTACCTCAGTAGATGGTAAGGCTGGACGTTCGATCGCTTGGGTCAGCATAGCCAATTGTTCTGGTGATAATTGCTCCAATTGTGATTTCAGGTCAGGCAATAGGGCAATGATGTAAGTGCCCTCGATTTGCAAGTGTACTTCTGCCCCCGCCTCAAGTTGCGGAGGCGTTGGACTACCAGACACCAGTAGCGGCTCTCGTCCTTCTAATAAGGGTGGGTTGCTTCCAGAAAGCATATTCCGTTCGGGAATAATCTCAATGTCGGTGAACGGTTCTTCTTCCGCCAGCCATGCATCCATTTCCAGAACAGGTGGCGCTTCCTCTTGCCTAGGAATGCTAAGTGGATGCTGGATTTTAGAGAGAAACTGAGTCAGAGCTTCCAGGAAAGTATTAATGTCGCTTTGAACTTTTTCAGCACTGTGCGAGGTTATATCTAACATAGTTCACCTCAAAATGCTGCTTGTAAGGTCTGTTTCATTTGTGTGTCCTTGAGTTTCTTGCCGCTAGAACCAGAGGATGGTGCATTGCCTGGTAACGGCAAAATTCGCTCGGCTTCGGCTTCTCGTTCCTCAATCATCCGCTCAGTGTAGACGCGCAACTCCTCGCGGGTCAGTTTAGGTTGAGGGCTACGATCGCTCAACCGTTGCTTAATTTTTTCGTTCCACATTCGTTTTGCCCACTCCTGTTGTTGCTCAACTGATTTGGGAATTTTGATCTTTTGTGCCATCGGAATTCCTACTTCGTCTTGTCCAGCAATTGCCGGGTTAATCAAGATGCACTTACCGGGCGGTAATCGGAGAAATTGATCGGGACTGTAGAGTTTACGAGTTCGATCGTTGTCGGAAACATTTGTGCTGGCTTTGCCGCCACTATGACCCTTTGATTTTTGCTTGAGACTGAGTTGCTCCTCGCCGATATAGTCACTTGACCACTGAGCCGATTTCAATTCCTGCGGGTTAAACCAGGCTTTTGTAGCACAGTTGGAAAGGATGGTACGCGAGAGTGATTCGCCGTAGCGTTGCTCCAGTTGACCAAAATCCTGATAGCCCATCACTGTCGTTGCACCTGCTGATCGCTGAGTGGCAAACGCTGTTGCTAGATCAATCCCGACAGTAGGGGCTTCATCCAGCAGAAACACAAACGGATCTTTGCGGGCGATCGCTACATTCCGATCCAACACCATCTGCATAATTCCGCTCAAGAATGGTGCCAGCGCGGTTTTAACCGATTTATCCATCCCAATGACCACTAACGTTTTTCCTTCCAAGGTCAATGGCAGTGTCGTTTTACCACAAAACGCATTTGCCAACCCTGGTGTGGTGAATGGGACGAATAGGTTTTGGGCTGTGCCTCGGATGCTGTCTGCTGTTTTCTCGCTACCTGATACAGAAAGGTACTGAGAGAAGGTGTTTTTGGTCAGTTTGCTTAACTTCGATGCCTGAATTCGTTTGGGCAGATCAGTCATAGTCAAAATAACCTGGCACATCATCATGTCAGGGAATTTCGTTTGCTTTGCCAATAGCAGGACAGCCTGAATCAGCAAGTCTCCCGCGATCGAAAAGAATGGATCGTCAGATGCATCGCTATGTTCCGATCTCATGCATTTGTGCATAATCGAAGCAAGCTGCCGCGCCGCCATGCCGTCCATGTCGTCAATTAAAAAGTCCAGGGGATTGCAAATTTCGGACTCGTCCATTCCAGGGGCAAAAACATGAATCTTGTATCCTGCTTTGACGGCTGTTGGCAGAATCACCGATACCAAGCTGTCGTTTGGTTCGGTGTATTTGAAGTCAAAGCAGTAAATTGGCATACTCTGCTCGATCGCAGATTGGGCGATCGGAAGTATCAAACTGGCAGTCTTACCAGACCCCGCGCCTCCTGAAACGGCTATCCCTCGTTGAGCATCTGGCAAATAGAGCGAGTTGTAAATTTTGAAGGCAACGACATTGTGCTTCCGAGCGGCAATTTGCTTGAGCGCCTTGCGTTTAGCGACTGCTCTTTCCCTCGTTCCGGCAAACCGGGCAGTAGCAAGTCTATTCTTTCTGTTAGTGCCACGCCCTAACCAGGCAAGCACCAACCATCCAATTAAGGCGATCAGTAGCATTATGCCGTTTTCCCCTTTCATTGCTGTGGCAAGAGCACCAAACTGATCGCGAATGCCGCCAGGTATTTGAGTGGACGTTGAAATGGTTTGTTGGGTATTGGCAGGAGGCATAGCTAGGCAGTTGGAGTCGCGGGAGGATGAAGGAGGGCTTTAATCTGTTCAAGGATCTGACTGAGAAGCTCAGACCAATGATTTACAGTACTGGGAATTTCAGTGGGTATAGTGGGGAGAATTTGCTTCACGGATGGCAGCATTTGAGGAGTTATGGATCGGTCTGTTCCTATCTCCAGATTGCCAACAGGCATCAACTCACCGTTGCGGTAGCTCAGGAATGGTACGGGACCAATCGCGTAGGGACTACAGGAAATTTGCTGCTGAAACTGGCAAAAGCGGAAGTATAAGGCAGTCTGTGCCTGTTTGGGTGAAACCTCTGTCACAACCACTTTGAACGCTTTCCCGAATACATTGCGTCCGGTTGGTTCTGAATGGGTAGTGGACTGAGCAACATCACTTATTCCTCCTTGTACCCATTGAGCCAAACCAGAAATCCAGCGTTTCTTTTGTAATGCAGGTGGGTCAGAAAAAGTGATGCTTGTACAACCAGCGCACGGTATTTGATAGCCGAGCGCACTACTACCAGAAATGCTGGTAGAGTCTTTCCCTAGCCTGTAAGACATCGTGGTAGGCAATTGGATCACACCACTCATGCTGCTGTCGCTTGGCGGATTAGGGAATTGTTGCCAGGGCATTTCTCGTAAGCCAGGAATATCCGTCAGCTTGGCTTCCTGCCAATGCCTGAATGCTTGTAAAGGAGCGTGGATGAGACCAGGAAGCTTATCCAGAGTGTAGCCTGTCAAGTCAAAGTTCTGAAAGCTCAATGCGCCCAGCGTTGGATCTTGCTCTAATAATTGAGGCAGAGTTTTCTCCGTCAGTCGGTAACTGGGTTTGGCTGATTTAAGCAGATCCGAAAGGGGCTTTACTGTGCTAACTGGCAACTGTTCCAATTCAGGCACAGCAAGCGCTAGATCCGCGAGAGTTTGACCTGCCAGCAGTTTGAACTGACTCAGTTTCACCAACTTGATCGGCATTTGGGTGGCAACCGCGATCGCATACAGATTGAGGTCTTGCAGTTTGAAACTGTCCTGAAAATCACCCAGAGTCAGCAATTTCTCAACGGGTTGCCCTGCTGACCATTTCTGCCCGTTGAGTGAACCGGACTGCGTGATCGCAGGTAGATTAGCGAATGATAAGCGTGACCAATCTGGAGTAACCGTTTGTTCTTGACCTCGCGTGATCATCACAGTTGGAATGGTTGCAGTTGAACTGGCTGTAGGGATCGAAGAGGGGACTTTACCGGAGGGAACTACCTCCAGTAGTGCGGCTGATAAAACGAAAGGCAACATAGTTATTTCAAAGAAGGTTGCTGTAGAAAGGATTGTGATCGAGGGGGTGCAGTTGGAGCAGACATTCCCATCTCTGCCAATTTGGATACTACTGCCAGAGACACCTGCGCCTGTTCTGCTGCTGGCTGTAATGGCATTCCATTACGTGTCAATGCCAGGAAATTCTGTACTCGCAAAACCACCGGGCTTGTGGCACTAATCAGTTGTTGAGCGATCGCTCTTTGCAGTCCCCGCTCCACGTCACTCCAGTTGACAGCCTGATCGTTACCAACAGTCAATCCACCCGATGCTTGGGAGTCTGGAGCGATCGCAAGCGTGGCGTACTGGGGAGAACCAGAGCCATATCTAACTTTAAACAGGTAGGTCTTCTTCCCATAGCGGGAACGAGTGATAACGGTTAGCAGGGTAGCTTTTGTTTCAGGTAGATTTGGGAAGTGAATACCCGTTACTCGTTTCAGATGGACGATACTAGCTCCTTTTCCAGGTGGAGCATCGAAGTCTACAACAACAGCATGAGGATCGTCTAACCAGGTGCGGGAGATAGTTTCCCCAGTGCGGGTAAAGTCAATATTCGTACCAGCACCCGCCCAAACCGTGACGCTGGCTCCATTTCCACTTAACCCTTGGGCAATGGATTGGGAGAGCGATCGCACGATGGGAGCAGCAACGACTGGAGTAATTTTAGTCACCGCTGCGATTACCAGAGGTAAAACAAAGAGATTACGAACCATGCGGTTCATAGGGCAACCTCCATTGGCGCACTGACAAAAATCGTTAACTCTCTGTTTGCTGGGATGTACCATAAATTAGGGCGTTTAAGGATTTGATCAATTTCCTGCTGTTGCCTTTGAGCAACCCGATCTGCCAGTTTGCCAAAGCCCCCTTCTAGTAATCCACCCAAGATATTTGTTTGACCATTGGAAATGGACGTTGTGGATAGGTAAGGACTGGTGGTTGTCGTTTGATTGCCAAGACGATTAAGTAATCCGCCAACCTGACCCAATGCACCTAATAGGGCAACAGTGATGTCTTTTCCAGCCAAGCGTCCTCGTTCTGGATTCTGACGTTCTGCTACCAATGGTTTGCCTGCCTCGCCTACAATCTGGATCGCCCCAAATGGAAGTTCAACAACCTGATTTCCCTTAACACTAGGGGCAACAACAGCAATTACTGACAATTGCACCATGCCGCTTTCCGAAACTGCGTTCACCTTTGCTACCATTTGAGTCCCAGCGGGTAGGGCAACTGAGCCATCGGCTGCATAAATAGGCTGGGTTAGTTGCAAGCCAAACCGTTGCGGTTGCTGTTCCGGTTTCAAATCCTGTGCCCAAATGATCGGTGTAACTAAAGTGCCTGTCGCTGTTGTGCCGGGAACGATCGCAACAACTCGTCGAGATTCACCGGACAGCAGAGCCGCTGCATCTGCCTCGTAGCGAGTATCAGTTGCTAGTTGAGTTGTAGGTTGTTCAATCGGTGGTTCAGGAATTTCATTAAATGCTGAAGTTGTGTCCGCCTCCGTTCCAAAGCTACCCAGTGCCAATGCCTTATTCCATGCTTCTTGTGGATTGACTTGTGGAGTAGGGATGGCGGCGATCGCGCCAATATCACTGCTTCTCACTGAAACTGGAGTCGGAGGCGAAAATGCTCGAAAAGGAGCAGAGTAGACAGGTGCAGGTGGGACAGAAGTGAACTGGCGAACAGGAGTAGATTTAATTGGAACTGTCTTTGACTTTTCGCCTGATTTCACTGGAATCATCTGCCGGGTTCCCATGCGTGGAGCCTGTTTAAGCACTTGTGCTTGACTACCCAAGGCAGTGACAGTTTTAAGACGACCAATCTCAGCCTGTTCTGGGTCAACCTTTGAGGTTGCCTCTGGCGCACTAGCCAAGGGTCTAGGGTTGTTCAAGTTCCTGTTCCAGTTACCGTTTAGGCTCCAGACGAACAGTCCGACCGACCCGATCGCGACTGCCATCAACACAGAGACAACTCCACCCTTTGCCATTGGGTTACTCCACAGCGGAGTTTTCGTCTTCGTCTCGCGTTCTTCTTCCAGATCTTCGTCATCCAGTAGGGGTGATTCTTCACCTTGCTGATTCGGTTCCGGTTTGGTTGCCGTCCGAGCCGCTTTGTTGAAGTCAGGCTTGTATCCAGTCATGGCAGCAAGTTCTGCCAGTTCATCCCACTCGTCTTCCTTGGGGGATTTCTCCTCAAGTTCAGGGGAATCAGAAGTTATTTCTGAGGTT
This sequence comes from Sivoneniella epilithica UHCC 1019, assembly GCF_040830845.1. NCBI lineage: Bacteria > Bacillati > Cyanobacteriota > Cyanophyceae > Leptolyngbyales > Leptolyngbyaceae > Sivoneniella > Sivoneniella epilithica. The sequence goes on along the minus strand of NZ_JBFPDP010000023.1, from coordinate 65,549 downwards.
GAATGCTTATTCATATCGATGAAGCTCTATTGATTGAGTTGTTGAATATCGAGGTCACGAATTTCACGAATCTGTAAGCCGCTTTCTTGAATGCGATAAACCGCTTTTTGGATAGGGCTGGAGTTGTCTGCAAGCGGATCAGTAGTGGGTTCGATCGCGGTAACGAAGATGCTTTTGTTGAAGGGAACTGCCAGCCCTTGTGGATGAGTGGAGTCAAAAATCAGCAGGCTAGCGACAATATCGACCTGCCACTGACCTACTTTCACAGGTTTGGGCACGGAGACCGACTCAAAACTGAGAACACTCTGCGCTCCGCCTGAGAACACTTCTGAAGGAGTCATCCTGGCAACCTGCTCTAAAAATGGGTTGCGAAAATCTTCTTTTAAGGCAAAGGCGGCTTGCCAGCTTGCCGTAGTAATTCGTCCGCCTGTGCCGATTGAAACGCCTGGATCTTTTACGGTGTCTGAAGTGCCTGTGGAGGCAACAGCCATGTCTTTGTTCACAGGGATTCTTGCATTCCAGGTAAACATCAGTCCGAGCGAACTTTTGATAAACTGACGAATGACCATTGGGGTGCGCTGCTCGGTATCTACAGCCTCCATTGCGACTGATCGCCCGTCCAGCAGTTGCACCATCGCTGGGGCTGGTTTACGAACCATTGACCACAGGCTAACTGCGCCACCACTGTTGATTAGTAGGTTGAGGAGTTGTAGCCCTAGAGTGCCAAGAACAAACAACGGAATCAGATCGGAAGAATCAATGAAAGGCTTCTTGTTGCCGTTGAAAATTTGCATGGTCGTTTACCAAATGAGAAGGGAGAGGAGTTACCGTCCTCGGACAGCTTTCGCACCACCGATCGCGGGAGAAAAGTGGCTGAGAGTTCCGATCGCTCGTGCCATGCCTGTGTTGATTACGTGGAAGATTGCCATGCCGCCTCCGGCTGCCAGCGCTAATGCCAAAGCTGGAGCAAGAATTGCCATGATCACCAGGAAGCCCATCGTGTCAGTGGCTTCAGCATTGACTACAACAACGGCTGCTAATCCAACGATGATGTTGTAGGACACCTTTGCCAGTCCCATCGCAAAAAAGCCAGTTAGCCATGTCCAGAGCGATTTGCCATCGAACATAAACGCGCCTGCCACCGCAAAGGGAGAAATCAGTCCGGTCAGCAACATTGAGATTTCTAGGAGATTGGTGAACCCCCACTGAAATCCCCACAACACAATTCGCACCGTCTCTTGCGCGGCAGACCCAACAAATCCGCCTAAAAAACCTGCAACTGCGAAGCCCGGAGCCGTAACGACACTCCCAACATCGCCACCCTGCACCTGAGCACCACCCACCTCGATCGCGCCTTGAATCCCGCGTTGTACGGCTCGAATCGGACCTAACAGGTTGGCAATGATTGGAAGCTCAGTTTGCACCGCCCCAATGGTTTGTTCCACCTGTTTGTTGGCTTCCTCCAGGCAGGTAATTTGTTTTTGACCCACCATGCCGTAGCACTGACTCAATTGAGCGCGAATTTCGCTGATAATTGCTCCTTGAGTGGCAGATGCAGTGATGGCATCACGGATGCGAGTGTCTAGCAGCGTCACTTCCAAAACTCGATTGGAAAGATTATGAACAACTCCGCGTAAAGTTCGGACACTTCCGGCTAGAACGAAGCCGTTATTTGCCAGCAATCCGCACAGAATGAATGCCAGTACCAAACTTTTGAGCGCTGCGGCATAGTCCTCTTCATCCACCATACGTTTGATGAATTGGAGCATGAATAAGACTAAAGCACCTGCTGCAAACAAACCAGAGTAATAGACGATCGTGGTGAATAGTGGACTATCAAAGGCGGTGAGCCAGTGCCGATTCCAGGCTTCTGCGACCTTGGTGCTGGTTTGCAGTCCTTCATCTAGAATCCGACTGGCTCCCTCGACTGCCAACAAAGATGGAGTGAACATAATGATGTGTTTCGATTAGGATTGCCTTACCCTAAACAGTCGATCTGACTGATGTATGACTGCGATCGCGCAATCATCTGACTACTTAACTAAACCGGGTAGATAGAAGCCAGCGGAGGCTCTGAGGGCGTGATCTGCGGTTGCCATCGACTCGGCGTGACTGGCACGGTTTGCCTCATCCAGGGCTTCAGAAATATTGGATGTCACAACTGAATTTGCTGCTTCCTGAGCACGAAGCGCCATCAGTTGGGCGTAACTACCTGCCTGCAACGAAGACTGATTTGCCTGAATCGCAGTCAAATTTTTCATCACGTCCTGAGTGACATCAAAACCTTGAGCTTCCTGTGCCTTTGTCTGAATGGATTGAAGCGTCATGCCTGCGGCTTCCATTTCTTGCTTCATCGCTGCCTGTCCTTCGGTGCTGAGAACAGTCGCTGCCATGCCGTAGTTTTGGAGTCTGTCCTGTTGAAACTTCATGGACTGAGCTAAAGGCACAGGGTTGATGTTAAAGCGATCTACCATCCGGGAATCAGCCGATGGAGTTCCAGCCGTTGCGCTACCAGTAACGCTTTGATCGATCGCTTCATGACTTTTGATAAAATCAGGCATTTGCAACGGACCATAAATGACACCGGGCGCGTCAGCGGCAGGCAATTCATCACCATTTCCTGCATTGCCTGTAGAGCCAGCGTCAGGCGTTCCACCGCCCCACTGCTCATCCCAAGGTTGCCGTCCACCACCAAAAACGCTGCCAAAAATGTCTCCTATAATCTTCTGAAAGGTCTGAGTAAACACCTGGAGGTATTGCTGAAGCTGTTGCTGGAACGGAGCCAGGAAGGAGCCTAAAGTACGATTGATTCCGCCCACGACATCGTTAATTGGCTCCAGGATGCTGTCTTGCACGTCATCAATCACGGTTCCGACCTGTTGAATCGGATTTGTGATCTGACCTGTCACCTGATTCACGGTCTGCTGAATGGTGTTTGAGAGTCCATCTAACACTCCGGCTTTGGCATATTGGGGGAACAGCGTTCCTACAAATGCTGCCAAAGTAAGCATGTAGATCAGCACCCGCAACTTTGCCTGGTTGACGGGTTTGAGTTGTTTGGGTTGTAAAGGCTTAGTTGACATGGGCTAGGACCATCGCGGGAGAAAGGGTGTCTGAAACGGTTTCCTGCTGACTAATTTGGTCGAGGCTGGAGCCGTTGCGAATTGCTGCCACATACTGCTCGGAAAACTTTGCCATGCCCAGCAGCTTGTTGTCTGGATACTGTGCCAGCACACGGGCACGGGCTGCTTGCTCATCCGGGTTGTTGGCAACGCTGGCAATTTGAATTGCGCCAGGATAGTAGCGACAGTAGGTGTAGGTGCCGTCAATATCCAGGAGCCAGTTGGAGTAAAGTTCCGACCGTTTTGGGAAGAAAAATTCACTGGCATTCCGGGCGATAATCGTGCGCTCGTATGACAGCCATTTGATAAACGCCTCGATCGCCAGAGGTTGAATCCGTCCAATCAGTCGTGTGTTCATGTTTTGCATAATCTGTTGCCCTGCAACCGAGTTCATGATGGTATCCGGGTCTTGAGCCGACAGGAATACCCGAATACCTGCCTTCGCACCGTTGGCACACAAACGACCAATCAACCGGGCGATCGTGTTGTAAGCAAACAGAATGGGAGACTCATCAATAAAGAAAATCGATTTGGGCGATTCCAACGCACGACGTAATGCCGCAGAATAAGCACTAAGCGAGAGAATGGCGGCTTCGTTTTCGTTGGACAGGTTCCGCAAAGCGAATACGATTAACTGGGCATCCGTTGGGAATGAAGACGGACGACCAATCGCCCGCCCCACCCGTGAGTTTAGCCAATATTCCAGTTGCAGCAGAATTTGGGATTGAGCATTGCGGATCTGTCCGGTGTCAGCATCCACGTTTAAGCTCTCTGTCGTACAGAACCCTAAAAAGTCCTGTAGTGTAGGAGTTTCAGCCCAGGCAGAACTTCCAAATCCGTCCTCTAACGCCTGATCGTAACGACGACGAATACCAGGGTCTTTGAAGAAGTTATTCAAGGCTCGACCGATGAGCGATCGCACTGTCTGCTCCAACATCGCATCGTGTTGGACAGTGGGCAGCACCATCGTTACCAGCGCCCCTTCCAAAAAGCCCTTGTAATCTTCAAACCGTTCTCGTTGCTGTTCATCTGGTAGATGCCGCAAGTCAGGCATCTCCATCAGGTTGTTGCTCTGTCGCCCAATGTCGAAGTAAGCTGCACGAGGAGTGAGAAACTCAGCATAGTCTGAAAAGGTTGAGGTGCCGTCTGGTTTGGGGTAGTCTAAACAGACGATTGGGTAGCCTTCGGAAAGGAATTGAGTCATCATGCCCGACACCAGCACCGACTTGCCAGAACGGGTGGTGCCAAATGCCGCAATGTTGCGATGCTCATTGGTGAAGTCGATTTTGACTGGACTGCCTCCTTCATCCGCAATCAGTTCAAACCCGGTTCGGTTGCCAGGGTTGGTCAAAGTGAGAGGAATGAGTCCAGGTGCTTCATTAGTCAGATAAGTGAGTTGACGCTTAAACGGCGCACCGAGCAATTTTTCCCAGGAAGTTGGTAAGGTTTGGAGCCAGATACGCCATGCGATCTCGGTTTCTCGCACGACTTTAGCCGGGAGTTGGAAACATTCAGACATCGCATCGCAGGCTTCTTCCAGTTGCGATCGCGTGTCTCGGTGAACCAGCAGCACCGTTGCAACATTGACAGGGATGTACCCTTCGTACAGCTTTGCCTGAGCATCTACAGACCGCCTCACTTTGATTTGCGCGGCTACATCAATTGATCTCGACTGTTCCGCTAATTGCGCTGACACATTCGACTGCTTGAGAATCCGTTGCATATTGGTTCTCAGCAGCGTGGTGTTGCGAGGCGTGATCTGACAGACAATTTCCGTATCAATAATGTGAGGGCGACAGAGCGCTTCCCACAGATACCGCAGTTGGGCTTTTTGATTCAGAAATCCACCTGGTTTGGCGCTAAATGTTAGCACTCCCACGTACTTGCCCTTCACTTTCACCCACTGGCGATCGGCAATGGGAACCGATTCCTGCCCGTGTTCACCTTGAATTAAAACAGTTGTTGAGTGAACATCATTTTGCACCACTTCACTCAATCCCTTGTCATTTAGGATCAGATGTTGGGGCACGGGCGGCGATGATGTAGTGTTGAGGCGACACCAGATTTGCTCCCACAGTTGACCTACACTCATGGGCTTTACATCTAGCCCCATCTTGATATTGAGCAATTGTTCCCAGCGCAAGTAGCCTTCAGAAAAAGCTCGTTGTAGCATTTCCTCATAACGTTGCTGGATAACGTGATCCCCCTTACCTTTGAAGGTTTCCCAGACTTCTACACCCTTCGCCAATACCTTCTCGATCCAGTCCGCATCACCCTTGACCTTCTGGTTTGGCTCGATCGTGTAGGTGCAATACAGATGCAGAGTCTTTGGCTTGCGGGTGCCCGATTCCTTTAGCTCCTGCCCCCTGGCTTTCTCGCTCATGAGCAGCAGGCGCAGTTCAGAAGAGGGGGTTTGCTCCAGTAATTGATCGAGTTGCTGCTGGCGATCTCTATCGGTAGTGAAGCTAGATAGGTGAACGGTCAGGCGCTCTCCACTCGGTAGCTCTTTGAGTGCGGCTTCAAAGCTGCGAAGGGTTGGGGGAATTTGATCGGGTCTGAGGGTATCATGAACGCCAGTGCAGGCAAATCCAAAGACGAAGCAAAAGCGGTTTTTGCCTTTCTGAAGTAATGCCGCTCCAACACTTCTGCCCTTAAGCTCAATCTGAGCAAATCCTGCGAGGGCGTTGTAGTCTTCAAATGCACTCAGGGTGACAGATTGTTTTCTATCTTTTTCAATCACTGTCACCCGTTGCTTACCAACTTTTGATTTCATTACCGTACTCTTGTCCCTCTAGATTTTTTGGTGCGTCTTCTAGGTCTAGGAACCTGATTTACAAATTTCTGTACCTGGGTCAGCATGGTGTAAGACAGGTGTCCTCGTGTCCAGTTGGGTGTGGTGTAAAACTTGGTCAAGAATCGCCAACTCTCATTGCCAGTCAGTACCCACCACGTTGCTGCACCCCATACTGCTATTAGTCCGGTTGCCCACCAGTTCAGTCCCAAGAGACCCTGGCAAATTAAATAAGCAAGAATGGCAATGATGATCCAAGGAATCACCTGCTCTCCTGGAATCGGTCCTAACTGCGGTTTGGCATTAAGGATCTGGTTGACTGGAATAAATTCATCAGAGGTTTGATCGCGTTCAGTAGACATTGTTTAAGCCAGCTATAGAGAAAGAAAGGGAAAGAGGGAGTTCCTCTTTCCCAAAACAGTTTTGTCAATTGAAATTAGGGAACACCACCGCCACCGTTTGCACCTTCCACAATCAGCGCGCTGAGCGCATCACCAATGACAACGCAGAGCACGACGATGAGAGGAATACGGGCAGCGGTAGACCAGTCTTCGTCGTTACGAAAACCATTGACAACGCGCACCAAGGCAACTCCGATATAAATGACAAAAATGACGCGCAGAACGCCAAACAGCAACGGAACTAGGGCTGTCGCACCAGAAGCCGCTCCAACAGCCAGAATTTGCTGGAGATATTGTTCAGCTTGGACGAAGAATGCTGCTTGAGAGGGCAGGGCGGCGCTCATCCACGCTCCCCCAGCGAACCCAACCGTTAACCAGGGCAGCTTTTTCTCGCTCAGATTTGCTTTCTTCAGCAGCCACTTCCATAGGCGTTGGCACTGTTCGTTACTGCGAATAATGGTTTTAACCACCTGAACAGTTAAACCTGCAATCAGTGAACCGACTACAAAGGTGGGGGCATGGAGTACCAGATTCAGTCCTAAAATGCCGCCAGAAACCAGCCAGGGAGCAAGCTTGCGGAGCTTTGCACGAAACTCCGTGGAGAACCAGTGCGATACCAGCGAACGAACACCCGACACTTTTTGGAGTTGAGGTTGGACGATCGCAAGAGGAGCGGTAATTGTCGGCGATAACTCTAAAGCGCGTCGTGCAAATTCCTGCTCAAAAGCGATTTGGGATGTGATCTCAGGTTTAGCAAGAAGTTCAGTTATATGAATCGTCATGAATTACTCTCAAATGGTTTAGTGAAAGTTGAGGTAGGAATTGAACTACTCAACTGAAATAGAGAGTAAAGAGCAGATCTGACGCTCATATGACTGCGATCGAACAGAAATCTGACTCTGGAAAAAAGTTGCCTCAATGTCAATAAGCTCTTTTTTCTTTTGGCAATTCTTCAAAAGAGTGAGCAGAATAGATATCTGAATTCACCTGGTACAAACGTTTCACAATTTACCACTGTAGTTCTCGACGCATTTGTTTGATTCATGAATGTTCTAGTGATTGAAGATGAACGCAAGATCGCTTTTGCGGTGCGCTCTAGTTTAGAAGCTGAAGGATTTAACTGTTCGGTTGCCTACGACGGCGAGGATGGGTTGCGCCAGTTTAAACAGCATCAGCCTGAGGTAGTCGTGCTGGATCTGGAGTTGCCTAATATTGATGGATTGGAGGTCTGCTCCCAAATTCGGCAGTCTAAAACTCAAAAAGACCCCTTTATTGTGATGCTGACGGCGAGGGGAACGGAGGTTGACCGCATCATTGGCTATTCCACAGGGGCGGATGACTATATTCCCAAACCGTTTAATACCAAAGAATTAACCGTCCGAGTCCGAGCAGTAACGCGGCGTGCTTCACGGCGGCAGCAGCCTCAACAGAATCATATCGAAACTCCCCATTTTTTGATTGACCGTGAAAAGCGGGAAGTTTTGGTGGAGAAAACAGAAGATGGGGAAATTGAAGAGGTGCATTTAACCACGCTCGAATTTGAACTGCTTTTCTTGATGGCAAGCCGTCCTGGAAGAGTTTGGGAGCGGGCGGAGCTTCTAGAGACGATATCGGGCATAGATTACGCGGGTGAAGATCGAGCGATCGACACTTACATTGGGCGGTTACGCATGAAAATTAGCCCCGCCAAGCAGCGCGATCGCTTCATCAAAACAGTAACGAGCGTAGGCTACAAATTTGAGGACAAATGAATCTACATCTACGACTATGGCTGACCAATCTGCTGGTTCTAGTAGTTGGATTAGTCGGTGCAGCAACGATCGGACATGGTTATAAATCAAAACAGTTTCCTAAGCAGGTCTCTCGCCTAGAGTCGCGTTACCAAAGCAAGGAGAGTAGTGAGGGAAAGGCTCCCAACCCGGATATTCAAACCTTTTCCCTAGATGCGATCGCTCTGTTTGATCGGATCAACGATCGAGGGACGGCATTTGCCCTCGGTGCAACTCTCATTGGAGTCAGCGGGTTAAGTCTGGGTCTGACTCATTCCATCTTGCGTCCCCTGCGACAGATTGATCAAGCAGCCAAACGATTCAACTCTGGCGATATGGCTGCCCGTGTTCCACCCAGCAACATTCCTGAGATTCACCAATTGGGTTTGACCCTCAACAGCGTGGCGAATCACCTGCAAGGCTTGGAAGAACGGCGGCAACAGCTTGTTGGCGATCTGGCACACGAATTGGGCACCCCGCTAACAATCATCCAAGCCTATGTTGAGATGCTTGAGTCCGGTGTTATTCCAATTTCTTCAGACATCTGGAAAGAGTTGCTTGAGGAAACTGCGAGGATGAGTCGGCTACTGGAAGACCTTGTAACCTTGTCCAAGATAGAATCGGGAGGAATGCCTTTGCGATTGCAGGCGGTTTCACCCTACCCGCTGATCAGACGAGTGGTTCGCATCTTTAAGGCAAGAAAGTGGCAGAACAACTGCACCTTAGAGTTAGACTGTCCCGCCGAACTGCCTCAAGTTTTTGCTGACCCCGATCGCTTCAGGCGAATTTTGAATAACTTGATCAGTAACGCTTTGACCTACACACCAGAAGGAACAGTGACTGTTCAGGTACAGGTAATTGACGATGACCTATGGATTGCAGTCAAGGACACAGGAATCGGTATCTCTAAAGCAGATCTTCCTCATGTATTTGAACGATTTTGGCGCTCCAAAGACTCGCGCCATCTTCGTCACGACGGTAGTGGCATTGGGCTTGCGATCACAAAGCGTCTGGTGGAGGTAATGGGAGGCATGATTGAGGTGTCAAGTGAATTAGGCGAGGGCAGTACCTTCCGGTTCTCGTTACCGTTAGCCGGATCAAAGAGCGAACGAGCAAAAGGAGTAGGATAGTAGTCTTAGCAAGGGAGAGCGATCGCTCTCCCCTTGCTGAAACCATTTAATTGAATTACAACTTTATTTTATGACAACCCGTCTTAAGCCCTCAATGCTACTTCTCAAAGGAATTCGGGTACAGCAGGTTGATTACCTCAGGCTGTTCAAGTTCACCGAAGAACTGGGTGAACACTTGCAAATCCTCCTTGACAATGAAAGGCTGATGTCCTGACTTCAGAGGAAGCCATTGAGTTAGAGGCGATTGAAGAACTTGATGACATCTTTAGCTACATCAATGCTGCGATCGCTGCTCAAGCGACTGGTCATTCCTAAAGCTCTCTATGAAACCGTTCGGCAACGCGCCCAATCTTGGTGCGAATATTGCCACTATCCTGAATTGCTGAGTTCTGCGCTTCTTTCCATTGACTACATTCAACTCCAATCCCTCAGTAAATCTTGCCTTGGCTTGTCGTCGCTGCAATGAAAGGTGCTATAACTTCACGCTTGGAATTGACCCGGAAAGCAATTTGGAAGTGCCTCGATTTAATCCACGCCAGCAGAAATGGTCAGATCGTTTTATGTGGTCAGCAGATGGTTTACGAATAATTGGTAAAGCTTCTACAGGAAGGGCAACCTGTAGCCATTTGAACTTGAACGATGAGCGCCGTCAGGACAGTTTTATTCAGAATGCTCGACAACAGTGGATAGTGGACTGCACCCGCCTAATGACGACCCGCACCAGCAGAACTTAGAAGAATTGTGAGTGATTAAGCGGAAAAAACCGAAATATTGCCTGTCCAATGATGTCCTTGCGAGGGAGAAAACCCCATATGTGCGAATCGTAGCTGTGATTGCGGTTATCGCCTAAAACGAAATAGGAGTCTGCTGGAACTTTAACAGGTCCGTAGCTGTAATCGGCGGAATTTTGCACGTATGGCTGAGTGATTTCCTGTCCATTGATGAAACCCGTTCCTCTGCTGATTGCAACGACATCACCGGGAATTCCAATTACTCGTTTGATCATGTCATCATTAAGGTTTCTTGCCTTCAATTCCGGTGGAGCCTTGAACACCACGATGTCTCCCCGTTTCGGTGGATGCAGTCGGTAGATCAGCTTCTCCACGATTAAGCGATCGCCTACCTGCAAAGTCGGAATCATCGACTCAGAGGGAATGTAACGGACTTCAGCAACAAAAGTGTGAACTCCAGCAGCAAGCAACAATCCACAAACAGCAGTTTTGGTCGCTTCCCACCATTCATTACGATTAGAACGACGGTTAATAGGAGCAGGTTGAAGGATAGTCATGGTTGAATGACGAAACGAGTATGGTTTTCTCCCCAAGCGTTTTTGCGTTGGGCTTTGGCTTTGGCTTGCGCTTGTTGTAGCCCTTGGGTAGTTTGTTGAGACAGGTGTGGGAGTTGAGCGGGATCTAGCTTTGCTAGCCCATCCGCCAGTAGAATCTCTTGCAGCAAAGTGCCGTTTGGTAACGCGACGATCGCTGCGATCTCTCCCGGTTTGATCGGCTGAACGTTGAGCAAAAAGACTTGTGCGTTTGATGCTTTCAGCAGCAGTGCGATCGCTCCTGCTGCCTGACTCTGCCATTGCTCATTTGCTACCTGAAGCCCGATCAGACGGACTTTGATGGCAGACTTTTCTGGACTGCGAACTGTAAGCGTGAGAGTGGGCTTGAGGGAGATCGATTCCACTATATAGGTCGAAGGATTCTGGGGTTTGGTGAACACCTGCAATAGTCCCATTTGCTCTCCTTTCATCAGCAAAGCAGGAACTCCCAACTTGATTCCTAACGGCAATAGCAACATGGTTCCAAATAAAACCGCATAGTGTAACTTCATACCCATCGAACCAGTCTGTTGATAAAGTTGAAATCTTTGAGTAACACCGCTTTGATACGCTGACGCAAGGAATGCTGAGTGGGCTGACTTTGCCTGCATCCTTCCAGAATTTGCTGCAAATCTGCAACTCCGATTTCTGCCGCAGTCAGATGTAACTCCACCCGTCGCAGTTCATCTAGCGATTGCCGTGTGCTTGGACGGCTAGACAACACTTCAATCAGGCTATAGGCAGAATCTACATGATCACTGAGAGCTTCAATGAGTGTGGAATCACTCTGCTGGTCAAACAAGTCATCCAAAGTTACATCTGAAGAAAGTATTTTAGGATCAACACCCAACTCACTGAGCATCGCGTCCAGTTGGGCAATAGCATCCTGGTTCGCAGAAGACTCAGAATTACTCGCATCAGTCTGTTGGATCAATTCGTCATTCATCTCGCCAGTTAGGGCTTGCACCATCTCTTTAACCGTCGCTTTATCGTTGTCGCTTAGGTCTTTGCCAAAAACGGTTTCACTCAGCAAGGTGTTGAGTAAGTTATCAATTGGAAGTTGTTGGGTCATAGTGGTAACAAATGCCAATGGTGATTAACAAACTCACCTTATGCAATCAATCTGACTCTCGTATGGCAGCGATCTCACGGTGATCTGACTACCGCTCAAAATCGTGATCTAACCGATTTTTCTCTGGTAGGTCAAACTCTTTTATGCTCTGCTGTTGCAGCAACTCTTCCTGTTTAAGCCGCAACCAAGTTGCCCATTCCTGAAAATGATAAACGTCTGTTGAGGTGATGCTTCCGACATGTTGTGAACCAGTCAACGTCTGCGGTGAATCTCCATTGAAGTGCTGGCGACTGGTAGACGCTAAACGCTCCATGCCTCGCTGCACCCAAAGCGTATCTTCTATTGGGTTGTAGCTAATGCTGTAGTCATCCAAACCGATGATGTAGCTTTGCTGTGCCTGGTCGTACTCGATCGCTTCAAAGTCGTGCCGAAACGCCAAAATGAACTCTGCATTGGAGAGGAGATGGTCTACCAATTGCTTTTGCGTTTCCTGGTCTGCTGCTTCTGAGGAATCAGAAATGGGCGATCGCTTGTCAAGTTTGTCAAGCCACAGATAGACCGATGCCCAAGCATTCAGATCAGCCGTAGTTAGTGCAATCCCGTCCTCACGTTTCAGGTCATAGTCTCCGGTCGCAGCATCTTGGCTGATTAGGTAAACAATGTTGTCTACCTGTACCCGGTAACAATCCTTGGTGCTCTCGACGGCAAGTTTAAAAGTGGCTGCACCTTGACTGGCATACCACTGAAACAGTCGAGCGGTGCTACCAGGAACTTCAACCTCAGAAGCGGCAGGCTGAGGAACTTCCTGAGTATCGAGCCATTGCCCCAATTCGTGAAATTCCTCAAACTGTTGGTCTGTGATCTCCTGGCTACTTTTAGCGAGAAATAATTGCTCATGCCAAGATAGCTGCCAGGAGCCATCCTGATTGACCATCAAAAATTGATCGGATTGTGGGTTGTAAATCAGCGTGTGTTCTTTACCCTGGTAGTACCAGTCATCGCCTAATTGCTCTACCATGCCCCAAGATTGTGCCAGGGCAAAAGTCCGCTCTAAAATCGGGCGAATTTGAGCGGCTCTTTCCCCTTGTTCTTGCAAGTCGGACATTATTTACCTCCTTTCTGTTGCTCAACTGGAAACTGTTGAGGACTGGATACTCTGAACCAAAGCGGCATAATCTGTAAAAGCAGTACCGTGACTCCAACGGTTAGAAAGATTTCCAGTGCCTTAATGCCGAGAGCGTTCCAGTTCCCAATCGTCATCGGCTGCGATTGCACCTGATTCTGTTGTAAAGGTTTCAATCTGTTCTGTTGCATAATTTCCGTGGATGCTTCTATCTCCTGCAACAAGGTCATCAAGTGAACGTCCATCGCTTCCAGTCTTCGGCTCTGGTCTTCTAGTTTCCGCCGTAGCAAAAACATCGCTCTGGGTATCGGTTTGACCCAGCGATTCAATTCCTCGATCTGGGATGCTGTCGCCAAGTTGGGTTGCTCCGATTTCCAGTCCTGCCAGATGTCCTCCAGCGGTTCGGTGCTGGTAGCTGGAGGCAGTTGCTCGGAGTTTATCGCGGAAACGAATAAGGGCGTTGGGGTTGTAGGTTGAGTCGGTGGACTGGCTGGATTGGTTACTGCTGTGGCTGAGGGCTGTTTCAGCAAGGTTGGGGGTTGGTACTTGGCTCTCTCTCGCATTTCTGGAAAGTACATCGTGAACTCCTTTGGTATATTGACGTTGTCCCTGAGTGTTGGAGCAAAGAATTAGGCTGGGGTGATAGTCGATCGCAGCATCGATCTCGGTGATGCTGGCTTGTCCGGGCGGCAGCAGGGCGAGGTGTTCAATCTCCTCTCGTCGGAAGACAGGTTTGAGCATTTGGTCGATCGCGGCTTGTACCGCAGTTTGAGCCATGAGACTCGTTGGTTGGACTGCCTCTCCTGTTTGAATTGGTTGAATCTCTGATCGCAACGCTTCCTGCCGCCATCGTTCTACCAGTACTGACCAGGGAACAGATTGCTTCTCCTGCCTACCCGATGTGAAGGTAATCCAGGCTTTTTTACGGCTACTGGCATTTTCTCCAGCGATCGCCTCAATTTGCTGGGCACGTTTGCTGAACTGACCCATCTGACTGGAAGAAAACCCATCTAACTCCCACAGCCCGTGTCGAGAATGTATTACTTGAATGCCATACCCTAATGCTTGAATCCGGAGCGCCAATTCGTTGCGGTAAATTTTCCCCAACAGCATTTTTGCTCGATAGATTGCCTCGTTATCAAGGCTCTGCCACCTGCCATCAGGTCGTTGCTGGAGGTTGAGGATCAGGTTGTGGGTGTGGAGTTGGGGGTCAAGCGCCCTGCTGCTTTCGTGATGGAACTGAGCGATCGCCAATTGTCCGGTGAGAATTTTCTGTCGCTGCTTGTCTTTGGTTAATCGGGTGAGTGCATAGCGATCCTCCAAAAACGACAGCATCTGTCCCGTTGCCTGTCGATGAGCTTCCTCTAATCGACTATCACCGAAAACCAGAGCTTGAATGCTGATTGATTTAGGCGCACTCGTTGTCAGATCAATTCCAGCCCGTTCTAAAGGAACTTCCTTCCCTTGAGATCGAGCGTTTTGCTGCCAGCCGTGCAGCCGAGATTTATTCAACAGTGGTTCATCCGTTGGAGTACACCCGTGTAGCAAGTGAGCCAAGGCATCGGAAGTCACCTCCCCTTTTATTCCCAATACTTCTGTCAACTTGCCACACCAATTGGAGGCTTGCTGTTGCTCTTTGTCGGTGCGGTTTCCTTCCTGGGTGTAGTAGCGACTCCCATGATTTGGGGTGACATTAACGATTGAGACGACCATCACCTTCCAGATATTGTTTTAGTTGAATATGAATTTCATCCAAAAAGTTTTGCTCCTGCGATCGCCCCTCTTCAAAAGTTACAGCAATAAGCTGGCGCTCATTTAGGAGATGCAAAACCTCCAAAAATGCTTCAACCCGTTGAAAGAGAATGGGAATTTGAGTGCGATCGCTGCCCATTACCTGGCTAATCTCTGCCAATCGTTCTACAACTTGAACGAGTAGCTTGCCCAACTCAGACATCTGTGTTTCTGTTTGCTGGAGTCGAGCATAGAGCGGTTGCAGGGCTGCGCGGAGTTGAGGCTCGATCGTGGGTTGGACGGGAATGCCATCCTCAACCAGTTGACGCACCTCCTGTTTTAGTGCATCCAGTTGGGCTTCCACCTGCGCCATCTGGTTACAAAATTGCTCCATTGTTGGATCAGTCGTTACTTCAGGCATTGTGGGTAGCTTTTGAGAGTTGGCTGGTGGTTGAGTAGATCGGTTAGGGTCACTCTGGTGGGATGGGTGATCTGTCATAGCACTGGACTGCTTCTGGGATTGCACCTGTTGCCGATAGCGATTCCTGACAACATGAGCAACTGGGATTTGTTGTTGCTCTGCTTGCCCCTCCACTTCAGCAACTTCCTCCTTGGAAAGGGTGATGTAATATCTTTTGGAATCTTGGTTGGACATAGGGTTTGAGAACTGAGCATCTAAAAATCGCTGAGAGCATTTGAGGAAAGTAGCTACGGGCATCCATGAGCAACTGAGAGATGCTACGAGTTACTCAGAGATGCAGCACCTGGGAGCATCCGCATCTCAAAATTGAGGGCGTTAGGTGTGAAGGGCAAAGGACGAGCAACTGCATCTAGGTGCAACTGTTATCTTGTAGCCCCACACGATATACACCTGATCTGACTCGCATCTGACGATGATCTGACTGAAGACTCACAATTTGCTCTTGTTGGTAGTCAGGTGAGGGTGCGATCTCAGTCATATCCTGGTCAGATCAACTTTTTAAAGTAGGCAGTGTTGGTTGGGCAAAGGGATATAGATAGGTGTTTTTGGTGTTTCGTTCTCCCGTTGGGTTCTATCCAAGTTCCAATTGAGTTCCACCAATTACCTCTATCTAACCTTTGCCCATAACCGAGTTCTATCCGAGTTCCATTCGGGTTCCATCAATCGCAGGATTCAGCAATGGTCAGCTTTTCAACCGTTTCTTCGGCTTCGTCTCTGGAGCATCGCAAACCAACTCTGTATTTAGCAGGTGACCTTGGCAAGTCTGCCTGCAAGTTCCTGTATTGGTGGCAGGATCGAGAGTTCCAACCGCTTTGGCTCGGCTCTGATGTGGTGGAAGGAGTCAGTGATACGACTTTGCGTAAATTTGATGCGGCAGGCGACCTAGCAGAAGCCGCTTGGCTCAAGGTTGGAGATAGCACTGTGTTGGTGGGCAACTCTGCGATCGGGTATGGCTCCAGCTTTGCAGCGGACAAAGTGCGGATCGCGGCGTATCAAGTTGCGGCGGCTTTAGGTTTGGCAGCAGTTCAAGCGGGAGTCAAGAACTACAATGCAGTCGTCTCCCTGGCATTGCCACTGAACGAATTTCGGTATCGCAACGATGTCGCTGCAAAACTGCAAGAGATTGGTCAAGAATTTATCTTTTGTGGACGGCAGCAGCAGTGTGCGATCGCTCCTTCGTTCTATCCGGAGGGAACGGGACTTTATCTGCTGCATCGGAAGGAAAGGGAAGGGATAACCGCAACTCCCTACACCCGGCGAGTAGTCATCCTGATGATGGGACACCGCAACCTGTCGGTGTTGGTCTACGAAGGAGGTAAGCTCAACGCCAATCTGTCGCAAACCAGCGATACTCTTGGCTTCTGGAATTGCTTTAAGGCAGATGCATCGGCAACGGGGATTCGAGAAACCGATTACAACTCCCTGCTGGCAGCACTGACGACTGATAATGCTCAACAGCTTTCAAAAGTTGAAGGCGGATTGAAGGATTTTGGCATAGCAGTTGCAGCAATCAGGCAGGGCGAGATGAAGCGCCTAGAGGCATTTTGCCGGGATAATCTGATCGATCTGCTGGTTGGCACGAACCAAACCGATATTGTGATCGGAGG
This sequence comes from Sivoneniella epilithica UHCC 1019, assembly GCF_040830845.1. Taxonomy (NCBI): domain Bacteria; kingdom Bacillati; phylum Cyanobacteriota; class Cyanophyceae; order Leptolyngbyales; family Leptolyngbyaceae; genus Sivoneniella; species Sivoneniella epilithica. The sequence continues at coordinate 48,998 of NZ_JBFPDP010000023.1, read as the reverse complement.
GGGTGTCGCTCATGTGCTTCGATCGGAACTGCGCGACTACTTCACCAGTTTGGGACTGGCGGAGAACCTGTACTTTGCGGATGCGAATGGCGGACGATTATTGACGTTAGCGGAAGAAACCCGCAATGCTCACGGCGATCTGGCGCGTCCAATACGGTTTGCTGATGCCTATGGTTTAGCTCAAGCACTTGCAGGTAAAGTGCGTCGTGGTTAAGGAGGAGCAAAAATTATGCCTGCAACAAGCAAAACTGGACGATTACGCTCCAAGTTCATCTGCCAGGTTGAGTCTGGAACGATTCTAGCGACCGTCTTTGCCTACCTGAATGGAAATTTGGCTAAAACTTTCTCACAACGGGAAGGAAAACAACGAGCAACCGACGCACTGCTGGCATTCTGGAAACCCTATGCGTTGAGAGCGCAAAAGGCAGAGTCACAAGTAGTCCAGGAAGCGGCTCGAACATCCATTGGAGCATTGGAGCGTCAGATCCAATTGATTCGTGATGATTTTGGCATTCAGTCCCCTGTTACTCAGCCGGCGATCGATGTGGAAACGTTGATGACTATACTTATCAGTCGAATTCAACAATTCACTGGTCTGGGTCGGATGATTGGAGCCACAGCATCTGCCCCCACTTCTACATCTTCTACGTCATTTGAGTCTGTTCCTTCAGCAGAAGCAAGCGATGAGGTAATTTTTGCAGACGATGAAGATTTGCTCGGCGATTTGGCGTAGAAAACCTTAGTAGCGATCGCTACTCAAAAACTGAGCAATCAGATCCTCTTGATGTTACTTTAGAGCATCTGGGAATAGCAGCATCAGGGGCAGATCGCATGAATCACGATGAACTTTTCAAACAACTTTTATCGACATTTTTCATTGAGTTCTTGGAACTGTTTCTGCCTCAAGTTGCGAATTCAATTGACCGAAATTCCGTGACGTTCTTGCCCCAAGAATATTTTGCTGACTTGACCATTGGCGAAAAGCAGGTGATTGACCTACTGGCAGAAGTGCGGCTGGCAGGCGAAGATGCTGGTTTCTTAATCCATGTGGAAAACCAAGCATCCACCGAAGCTAATTTCACCCGCCGCATCTTTTTCTACTTCGCCCGACTTCACCAGAAATACCTCCAGCGCATCTATCCGATTGTCGTCTTTTCCTTCGATGAACCTTATCGGGAGGAGTCTCATCGCTACACTGTAGGGTTTGATGACTTAAAAGTATTAGAGTTCAACTTCTTCCCCATCCAATTGAATCGGCTCAACTGGCGAGACTATTTGACTCAGCCAAATCCGGTCGCTGCGGCACTCATGGCGAAAATGCGAATTGCTCCAGGAGACCGCCCCAAAGTCAAAGCAGAATGCCTGCGGTTATTAGCAACTTTGCGGCTAGACCCGGCTCGAACTGAATTGATTTCCGGCTTTGTAGACAGTTATCTGAGACTAAATGCTCAAGAAGAGCAGGTATTTCAAGCAGAAATTGGTAGATTAGAAGGACGAGAACAGGAGGTCGTTATGCAGATTGTCACCAGTTGGATGGAGCAGGGCATTGAGCAGGGCATTGAGCAGGGATTGCAGCGCGAAAAATCTCTCATTCTTCGCCAACTCACACGGCGCGTAGGAGAATTGCCCGACGTAGCAAGGTTGCAGATTGACAAGCTATCCATCACCCAACTAGAAGACTTGGGCGAAGCCTTGCTAGATTTTTCAACTTTCGCTGATTTAGAAAGCTGGTTGCAGAATCTTGGTACAGTCCAATAGTCCAATAGTCCAAGAAAGAACAACCCGCTTTCCACCGTCACTCCCCATCCTTCCGATCCTCGATCGCCTCTTGAACCTCCTTCGATACATCCGAGAGAAAGTCATAGCCCGTCAGCTTCTCCAATTCATCCACCGTCGTCAGATGCTCTTTGTAGCTATTGGTTTTAATGCCCAGAGTATTGGGGATATTCACCGCAATCACGCGAGTCTCAGCCGTGACTCCTTTTAGCCTAATACCCGGTTTATCCAAAACCACCACAATCTTCCATACACTCGCAGGCACCGTCACCTGATTCTTACCAATTTGATTCTTCTCGCCCTTCAGTCCCGTTCCACCCACTCCTAACGGACCTGCAATGATGTACAACTCCTTGCCCGACAGCGCTAAATCCTTGGACAGGTTCTCTAACTCCAGCCACGGACCTTCATTGTTTTCCTGGGTCTGCGGCACAATATTAGTCATCAAGAATGTGGCACAGTTATCTGTTGCAGTCACCGTGCGATCGCCCGAACGAGTCATGTGTCCCCGGCTAAACCCACTGCCTGTATAGTCGGTCGGCGTAACCACCTTGAACCCACGGGGCAGTGTTGGATCTGGGCGAAAGCTTTTGCAGCGATCGACCTCTCCAATCCAGGAGGCATTCAGTTGCCAACTGACCCAGTTTGCCGTGCCCTTGCTGCTGTTATAGGACAACGCATACTGGCGTTTGAGCAACAAAAAATCATCGCGGTTTGTTGAAGCAGGCGTACTGCTGGGAGTGCCCATCAACAGGTGAATGCTGCCATAGTTTCGTGCTTGGGTGGTGGCGGCGATCTCAAGCACACATACGCAGGATAGAAAGCTTGCCCATTTCCATCGATTCAGATATTTTGTGGGCTTTGTGGATATGTCTGCGATCGCCATTGTGTCTCCTGCGGCTAATTTGTTGCCACTCGCATTTTATGCGTATCAATGGCAGATAATCAGGTTGTCTACCATACAGCCTGCTTTTGATTGTCTGGTTCACCCAATGCTGATGAATGATAAAACCTCAAACCTGATCGCTGCACTGCAAGCGCTAACCCAGGATTTATTGTGGATGAGCGAAACGGATGCTCCGTTTGAAATTATTCAGTGGCAAAATCAGTCCGTCCAACTCACGAACGAACAGCTTTTGAAGTTGACAGGGCATTCACTTAAAACACCGATTGAAATCTTGGATTTAGATAATTTCTTTTCAGCCGCAACAATAGAACAAGACTGGTTTGGAGATGAGGAAAAGGCAACAGCAAAACGCTACCAAGAACTTGCTTCGGTACTCAAGCAGCACTTAAATCAGTTGAAAGTGTATCGAGTTGGAGCCATCAATATCGACATCTACATTGTGGGAGAAACTGAATCAGGAGAAATCATCGGACTGGCGACGGAAGCAGTGGAGACTTAGAGTTGAACCCATCTAAATATCTCTATATTTCCTTTAGTTGCTGTGTTTCAACAAACATTGCAGAGCGGCATACTGTCCCAGAATGTCTGCCATGATGCCCAAATGCTTATCGTCAAAACCAACTGTGCGGGGATTCGTGGATAGGTCAGTGAGATGTTCGATGATGAACTCCATCAGTAATCGTGCTTCAGGATGGAGACCTGTTGTAGAAAAGGTATGATCTCCCAACGTTAGTTTATTCATTGCCATGACGCTAAAAAAATCTTTTAAGGTCTAGAGATTAGAGTCTTTCATCGACCCTACTGTGATTGAAACTCAAGTCATAGCCAGCATATTGCTGGTTTTGGAAGGTCACGATAATCCAGGTGGCAGGGTCCCACTCACAGGGATAAGCTGCCTTTGTCAAGGTGGTGTCGTTGAAAAGAAAGCAGTAGGGTATGTTCAAGCGTTTCATAACGGCTTGCCCATCAGAGCCGATTGGAACATCAATTAACCATGTCAAGGTTGAGCGCGAAATCTTGGCGGTAGAGTTCTCAACTTGAACGCAGGGGGTTGACTTCCTGGAAACAGAAGTAGGAGCAGGCACAAAGTCACCGCGCCAAGAACGCCAGCCTGCAAATCCAATCGTGCCTAGAAGGAGGGCTGACAACATTAAAACTGACAGCCGATCAAGGATTTCAACCATAAGGGTTCGACTCTAAAAATTGCACTGTTTCAAAGCCAGCAATGCTTCAAAACAGCGCTGGGTAAGGATGAGAAATTTAAACTGTTGTGCCTTGTAGAGCTTTATAGAGTTCCAACCGTTGCAACCATCTGGCTTCATCTGCGGCTAGTTGCTCAGGTGTCAATTCAAAGATTTGAGCCGGACGATCTGGCAGAATCACTGGAATCACGGCTTTAGAAATGGGGAGGTCAAACATGGCAGTGAACGCCAATCGGTAAGCCGCAATCTGCAATCGTGCCCGACTCATCCACTGCAAACGTTTTGGTCGATTACTGGTCTTGAAATCTGCCAACCACCAATCCCCAACTTCCCATTCCCCCACCCAATCGAGCGTTCCCCCATAACCGAGTTGGGGATGGTAAATCGGTAACTCGATCGCCTTTCTTGCATTTCCATAAACTTCATGACTGACGATCGCGCTTTCACCCACATTCCTCAGCCAACAACGAATCGACTTCCAGTAGGGCAGTAGCTCTAGTGGTAATTCATCCGGCTCAGTCCCATTCGTCAGAAAGTCAGCAATGAAGGCGTGAATCGCTGTTCCTCGTTCTCGGCTAGCGATCGCGCTTTGTTCCGCCTCAATTTCACCCAGTTGCTTCACTTGGCGCTGGTGCCACTGCCTGAGCTTTTCTCGGTCTGTTTCTGATTCAGTCGCATCCAAAATTGTGTTGACTCCTGGCAAGTTGCCAATGGGAGTTTCGTAAATTCTGCCGTTATCCGTATCGAGCGCACGGATAGCAGATAGTAAAGATAAAGTCATGAATTAATCCTTTAGTTCAATCAATTCCCAATCCCGACACTCATTGATTCCGCCTACCTTTTGGGCAGCAAGGTCGGGATGTAGGGCACAGGGTAAGTAGTCGTTGTCGTCGAAAAAGGTACAGTTCTTACAGGCGTGTTTCGTGCGTTCCCGGCGTATCCAAACCTCCAGTCGCAACTCCTGGTCAACCCGTTGCAACACCTGATAGGTGTGAGCAACGCGACTGCACACCTGGGTCAAATTGGTTTTTAACATGGCGATCGCTCCAGGTAGGAAATAGGAAAGGGGTGATAAAGGCGACCCTCACCCCCGCTTTCAAGGTCAAACTCAGCGTCTCCGGCTTCTGGCGAGTGTTTTCGGCTGCGGGTCTTCTGCTTCCAACTCCTCCGCCTTCACCGTCCGCATTAGCAGTTCAATTTCCTCCGTACTCATGCCATCAATGCAGAGTAAGCCAGTCGTCATGTCCACCAAAGGTGGATGATTCGCCATGAACTCGACAATCTGGGCAAGCTGCCCTAATTCTTCCGGTGTTTCTCGCTTCCGCCAATCCCACTTGAGCGAGTAGTACACGCCCATATCGCCGGAATGCTTTTCAAACGTGCCGACAAAGATCCCTTCAGCCGGTTCACCATGCGCCATCAACTCCGTTACCTTGCTGCTGAACTGGCTAATGGAACGAGTTTTGATGTGAGTGCAGCAGACCGTATTGGCTGGAAGAATATCGGCACTGGCAGGCGCGGGGACAAACCAGAGTTGCATCCACAGAGCATTTTTGGTCTTGCCAAGAGTGCCGAACAGTTGGGAGACTTTGATGATGGACAGTTCGAGACTGTTGCCCCGGTAATCGTCGTCGCCAATTTTCCATTCGCCTTTTTGACAGTCGTTGCGAATCGCGTAGGGAATTTGCGGCAGAAAAATGCCTTCTTTGGGACGAGTGCCAAATACTTGCAGTGCCATATCTGTTGTGTCCTTTTTAAGTTTTTAAGTTTGTGGTGTGAGAAAGCAGGGCGATTTGGACGGGCGACCGCCCTTGTAAATGAGAGTGATGCCGTTTAGGGACTTGCTCAAGTCACGTTAGAACTTGTAGGCAGCATCCCAGTAAGCGCAGTGGTAGTAGTCTCTTCGGGCTTCTGCTTCTTTTGACCGCTCCTCTAGCCAATGGGAGCAACTGGTTAAGTCAAGTGTCGTTGCGGTGGCTGTATCAACAGTCAGCAGTCAAGTCTTTTGAAGTTATTGATGTCGGCACCACCTTTGGCTGTAGTGCTAACTAGGAGCTTTTATGTGACTCCATTTCCTACCACTCTTCTATAATATACGGGGTGTATTAGAAATGCAACCCTATCTAGGAAGTCTTAGAAAATTTAATCAGTAAAAATCCTAGAGGATTGAATCACCTGGGGTTAGAGCGCAATGAAGAGATTATGTCTCTTCAGTTGATATTTCGATGCTCAAATCTTTGCTAACTGCCAATCGCCTTCTACCGATTTGCTCCACTAGTTCAGAAGCAGATAAGCCCAACTCGCGGGCAATTTGCTTGAACCCTTCCCAGCCAGTCTCGGTTGCCAACACTTCCCGGCGTTTTTTATTTTCCTCATACAAACTAGGTCTACCCTCGTGGATCAGATTCTCCTGAGAACGGGGATGTTCACCTGGTTTGTAAGAGCTTTTCTTTGGCACGTTGGTTAGCAACATATCTTTGTTCCTTATCACTTTAATCTCGAAGCTTGAAAAGATTTTTCATTTCTAGGCGAAAGTTCAAAATTGCCATATGGATTCTCGTAAATAACCGGGATGTTATTGACTATCAAATATATACGGGATATTATAGAGAAGAGGGTGAAGGAGAGAAGCAACACATCACTACAAAGTGTGTGATCTCCCCAAGCACACCCTCTGAATTTTGACCCACCAAAAACTTAAAAGGATTTCCCATGACTCAGCCAACCATGCTGCAAACTTCGATCACGCCCGACGATATGGAGATGTTTCTCGATGACATTGAAACGATGAACGAAAAGCTAGAGAGGCTTTACAAGGCACGACATAAACAGGAACCCGCAGAAGAACAAGCCGCGATCGCTGACTTGCTCAAAACCTGGAACTGCCTCAAAGGGTTGTACTAGCCGTTGAAGACTTCGCTCAAAAAGTAAATGGGACTGAGTACCACCTCAGCCCCATGCCAAAAACTTAAAAAGGACACTTTCATGATGACACTCACACAAGATTCTGAGTATTCCCTGGAACAGGGTATTTACATTGATGGTGAGATGGATGGCTATGACGGAGTGAAGCCCAAGCACCTTTACACCACCTATCTGCAAGCTTACATTGCTGGTTGCCGTCGCAAGCTTGAGGAGCTACAGCGACAATTGGCAGAGTTCCAACAAGAAACGGCTTGGCTTGACGAGTTCTAACTTTTTCTAACTGGGCAGTCCTGTAATTGATTGCCCGGTTCTTCCCTTCTTTTTCCAAACAGTTTTGTCATCTGCAACCCACAGCTTTTCACCGCATTGCTGCTGGGTTCGCTTCGCAATGGAATGAAAACGATGCCGACGATATTGAAGGAATACAAGCTCAACTATTTTGATGCCCTTGAGAATTCAAATAAGGTATGGATGGGACGCGCATTTGATGATGGCACCTATCAAGCTCAGTATGGACGGGTGCGAGAGGGCACGAAACTTGCTCAATCCAATAAGCAGTTCAAATCGATCTCTGCTGCTCTGAGCGAGTTGGAAAAGAAACGGGTTGAAAAACTCCGCAAAGGTTACCGGGACACTGCCACGGTGGATGCTGGTGCAGTAGTGACGGCTGCTCCTGTAAATTTGAAGGAGGTTGCCACGGCTCAAATTGGGGGAAGTGAAGATCCCACGACTCGCGCTTTGATTGAGTATTTGGCGCAGGTGAATATTCACAATATCTGTAGTGCAACCAGCATTACCTACAGCGCCAGCAATGGAACGTTTCGCACTCCGCTGGGTGTGCTGACTCCAACTGCGATCGCAGAGGCACGATCATTGCTGACGGCGATCGCGGCTCAAGGGGGCGATCACGGTAGTTTGGTAGGAGCTTATTTTCAATTAGTTCCCCATGACTTTGGTATGAAGATTCCACCAGTACATACCCTGCTAGCAACAGGTCGAGATATGGGGCAGGAGTGGGCTATCTTAGATGCGCTGGAAGCGGTTCTTCAGTCCAGTTCAGTAGAAGTGGGCAAGGTGTTTGAATGCCAGTTAACCAAAGTTCCAGCCAATACGGAAGCAGGTCGATCAACATTCCGTCGTATCAAGCAACTATACGAGTCTACGTTGAATGCCCACCACAGTACGGCAGGATTAAAGCCGAAATGGGTGTATGAGGTTGAGATTCCCTCCATGCGCTCGGCGTTTGAAAGGACTTCGGCTCAAATGCAAAATGTCAGAACTGACCTGTGGCATGGCACTCGTGCTAGTAATCTTCTGAGCATTCTCAAGTCTGGGTTGATGATTCCTAAATCTTCTGCACCGCAGGTGACAGGACGCATGTTTGGAGATGGGCTATATTTCTCGCTTCAGTCCACGAAATCACTCAACTATGCGACGAACTTTTGGAATGGGAGTGGTGCATCCGGTCAGCGCACGTTTATGTTTCTATGCGAGGTGGCGTTGGGCAAGATCTTCAAGCCAATGACGAACAGCCAAACTTTTCCAAAAGTAGGGCACGACTCAACTTGGGTAGATGCTGGAACTTGCAGGGTACTCAATCATGAGTGTGTGGTTTACCAAACGTCCCAGGTCAACCTGAAATACCTGGTTGAGTTTGAATAAAGGATTCCATTTTTTCACTTACTCCACGTTGAGCTTGAATTTTGGAGAAAAGTTGAGTCTATAAACAACAAAATTTTGGGGATTGAAACCATGTCTATGCAGTGGACTACTAGTTTTTCAGAACAGGAACTTGATGAGATGGCTAGTGACTTAGAGAGCCTTCAAAGTTACCTCACCGAATTTTTCTCTGCCAAAGCACGAGGAGAGGTGCCTCCTCGAACCATTAATGCCATTCTCCAATTAGCTAATCGTCTGGTCGATCTGTATGATGACTAAATACCAGCGGTAAATTCTAAGGCTAGGCTACTGGTTCAGTTTTTGATGCGCTCTTCCACTATTGCTTGGGAACAATAGTTTGGATTCAACCCTGAACTTTCATAGAATTCAACGTAATAAGTTGATAAGAACAATCAGACTCGTAAATGTAAAGGGCTGATAAGGGTTGGGTTGCATATTAGAAGCGGGAAGAACTGAATAAGGAGATCGCGTAGCCGTGTTATCGTCAATTTTCAACACCTGTATCCCCAGAGACGAGATTTTAGCGGGTGAGCTTTCTCTCGACTTGTTTGCTGCCAAACTGCGATTGGTCGTTGAGGGAACGGCTCCCCAGGTTTATCAAGACCCGTGCATCTTCTTTGCTAACACCTTTCCAACGGATGGCTTGAGAACTTTAATCTCAGAAGTCTTTGGGCGTTTGGTCGGAGCAACGACGGGTTCTCCAATCGTGCGGCTGGAAACGAGCTTTGGCGGCGGTAAAACTCATGATGAAATTGCGCTTTGGCACATTGCTAAAAATGGACGACAGATTGAAGGACTAGAGCGATTTGCTGACCTGAACCTAATTCCCGATCGCCCAATTCAGATTGCGGCGATCGCCTGCCAGGATCTCGACCCAGAAAATGGGGTCTACCATCCAGAAACCGGAATTACAACTTACACGCTGTGGGGTGAAATTGCGTACCAAATTGGTGGGGTCGAGGGATATAGCCTGCTGCGGGGATCAGATGAGAAGCGAGTCAGCCCCGGCACGGTTGTACTGGAGCGATTAACCAAAGGACAACCAACGCTAATTGTGCTAGATGAAATTGCACGACATTTAAGAGCTGCAAAAGCAACGACCGTGGGCAACAGTGACTTGGCAGAGCAGGTTGTTGCCTTTCTGTTCTCGCTCATGGATTTAGCTGCCTCCTGCAACAATCTGGTGTTTGTCTACACCCTGGCATCATCCTCAGATACTTTTGGTGAGGAGACAACCGACATTCGAGAAGCGATTCAAGCCTCGGCGCGGCAGGAGCGGGTGTTGAGTCCCAGTACCGACGTTGAGATTTACAACATTGTCAAACAGCGACTGTTTAGCAGTGTAGATGAACGGGCAGCAGAAACAGCGGCAAAGGAATACCTGAATGCCTACAAAGCCAGTCGCACGACCTTACCCGATGGCTGCAAAGATGCTCGGTATGCTCAAACGCTGCAATCGAGCTACCCATTTCACCCAGAACTATTTACTCTCCTGACGAAGAAGATTGCCTCGATTCCCAATTTTCAACGCACACGCGGGGCGCTGCGCCTGTTTGCTAGAGTCATCCGCCAGCTTTGGAAGGAGCCGAGCGCCTGGATACCGATGATTCATCCGCATCACTTACCGATTGGCATTGATGCAGAAGTGACCAGTGACCTGACCTCGCGCTTAGAGCGTCCCTTGATGCGACTGCCCATCCAGGCAGATATATATAACCCGGATGGCAGAGAGGCTCATGCTCAATTGCAGGATCAAGAGTGGACGGCAGCGGGTAAACCTCCGTTCTCAACCTGGGTGGGGCGCACGATCTTTTTGCACTCAATCAATCAAGGGATTACGGCAGGTATTCGGCGGGCTGAGTTGAATCTATCACTTTTAACACCTGGATTGGAGACGGGTTTTGTCGATACTGCCCTTGAACGATTAAGCAGCGTGGCATGGTATCTGGACAATGACCCTGTAACCTCGATCGCCCGGTTTAAGGAAGAACCTTCGATCAACAAAATCATCGCCGAAGAAAAGGAACAGGTGGGACGCGGTGAGGCAAAGGATGACCTGCGATCGCGCCGTGACACGATTTTTGCCGACAAGTTCTTCAAGCTGATTCCTGCTCCAGAAAGTCCGGGTGATGTGGATGACGTGGCAGACTCGGTTGCCCTGTGCCTGATTGACTTTGATGAGGACACAGTGAAATCGCCCACTGATCCACCGCCAGCGGTTGTGGAGCGGATCTTCAACAATACGGGTGAGTCTGGCAAATTTCGCACGTTTCGTAATCGACTGCTGTTTTTGGTGGCGAACAAGCATGAGTTAGAACGAGCGATCGGTAACGCTAGAGAATTCAGAGCCATTAAGAATATTCTCAACTCTCTCAATCGGTTAGAAGACCTGTCAGAAAGCCAGCAGAAGCAACTGAAGCAGAAAGAAGGTGAGATGGATCTGGCGGTGCGGGTATCGCTGACCAATGCCTACCGTCATTTGTTCTACCCCTCTAACGATTCGGTGAAAGCTCCAAAAGGGTTGATGCACTATCCGCTTCCCGCTCAGGATTCGGGGGATGTAAAAGGCAAGAATAATCAGCAGGATGTGATCCTCAAAGCATTGAAGGACTGCCAGAAGATTCGCTCAGAAGATGCGTTGCCCTATGCCCCTGCCTATGTGCTGCAAAAGGTGTGGGCTTCCGGGTTAGACCACTGGACAACTAAGGCACTGCGGGAGGCGTTTGCTAAAGACTTAGGGTTAAATATTCTGCTGGATGCGGAAGTCTCGAAGTTGCGGGACACGATTCGTCAGGGTTTGCAGGTGGGACAGTGGGACTTGAAGGTGGGCGATCGCGTCTTTATCAAAACCAGCGATACCCTGCCTGCACTTCCCGACACGATCGAGTTTTCTGATCGCATGGTACTGTATCGGCGTGGCATCTTGGAACTGCCTAAGCCACGAGAGATCGAACTGAGTGCTCAGGTGATGCCAAGTACAGAATCCACCAAACCCATTCGAGTTCGGTGGCGGGCACAGGGGGCACTCACTGTTAGTTTGTATCAAGATGGCGAACTTCTGGAGCAAGCATATCGCCCCTCAGATGAGTATGAAGGCACGATCGCCCAAACGACTGTTTTCCGAATTGTGGCAGATTATGGCAATGGTGAAACTGCCCAGAAAGAAACTCAAGCTATCATTTACAGCGGCAGTCAGCCTGCAATGCCCAACGGACATGACCAGCCAGGTATCTTTACGGTTAGACCAGGGCAGTTTGACCTAGTAGGTAGCCCCAATAGCGTGTTTAGTGGGTTGAGCGATCGCGTCCTCGATCACAAGGTCAAGGGCATTTCTGCCTTAGAGTTTTCGGTTGATCAGGTGATGGATTACCGCAGGCTGACAACGGCATTGCCCTTACTGGCAAAGTTCTCGATTGGGATTGACCAGACAGTGACAATTGACATCGAAGATCAGTTTGTCCGGCTGGAGTACATCGGCGCAGTGCGGGGATTTCAGAGCTTTCTCACGCCGACTAATGCCCTTTTGGGCAACTCTGACGTTCGAGCAATTGTGTCTTTGAAACTGGCGATTGAGTTTGCGGCTCCGGTGGCACCAGAGGGAGTGGAAGTGACCGCGATCGCCCAAGCACTGGGTCGTAATCCGGTTGATCGCCTAAATTTGACAGCGCGAGTAACATATTAGGTCTGTAGGGCTGCTACCCTATGGATTGTTCGTTGTTTTACTCTACCGTCCTATGCAGGAATTTCAGCTTCGCGTCGTTCCTACCGACAATAACAACTTCGCCCTGGAGTTGTACCAGTGCGCCTACAAGAAAGCAGGCGAAAAGAAGCGATCGGCGGCGAAGCGAATTGGGCGGCTGAAGGGGCAAGCGTTAGTGCAGGCACGGCAGGCGGTTTACGATTGCCTGAAAACGAACGGGTATGATCCCAAAACCTTGAGCCAGTCTCGGCAGACTGCTTATGTGTTAGATGAAGAGTCAGGAGTGAATTTGGCGCTACTGTTTCAGACGTTGCAGCCATTGTCGAAGCCTGATCGCATCGCCAATATTGCGGCGGGGGTGCGATCGATGAGCAATGAGGAGTCGCACTATTGGTTTGCCAAGGTGTCGAACGGGAAGCGCAGTCAGGCACTGAGAGCAATTCGGGTGTTACTAGGAGATTGAATTTTGACTAAGACAACTAAACCATATTTGTTTTGAAGAGGATGTATGCCTAAGATTGATGTCAAAGGAGCAGTCGAAGCAGCTAATAGTTACCTTCAAGATTTCAAAGACTTAATGAAAATTCAGCTTGAGAGCTTGAGACTAGAGGAAGTTGAATTATCTGAAGATCAACATGAATGGTTGATCACGCTAGGTTTTGATGTACCTATGAAAACGAGTTCTCTGGCTAATTTAATGGCAGGAGCAAATTCGCTATATCAGAGGGAGTACAAACTTTTCAAAGTTGATTCTGAGACGGGTGAAGTCAAATCAATGAAGATTCGATCACTGAAATGAATGACATTGAATCTCTTTTTTCACAGTATCAACAGAAAGGGGTTTTAGTTGACACTAATATTTTGCTGCTCTATTTCGTCGGAATGACTAACCGTGAACGAATAGCTAGATTCAATCGTACACAGAATTTCTTACCAGATGATTACGATACTTTAGTCAGAATTCTGAGCTACTTCAGCAAAATTATCACAACTCCAAACATTCTCACTGAGGTAAACAGTCTTGCAAACCAATTAGGTGAACCTGAGCGAACTCAATGTTTCACGATTTTTGCTCAAGGTATTTCGATTTTTAAAGAGTGTTATCTCGAAAGTAAAGCAGTTGCGTCGGATCAAAATTTTCCAAGGTTTGGGTTAACAGATTGTAGTATCTTGAGCTTCGCAAGAAATCAATACCTTGTTTTAACAGATGATCTGAAACTGGCTAACCATCTTCAAGAACAGGGAATTGATACAGTAAATTTCAATAATATTCGTATCTATGGCTGGAAGTAGGTAATTCTGATTCCTATGACCTTTGACAAAATCTAGGCAATTCGTGATCGCCCCAGAAACTTTACTGCCGTATCCTAGCCTGCTGGTTTAATTGATTTGCTTGTTTTAACGCAACGTTGAGGCGGTTGTATAGCTTTACTTCTGGATCGGAGTGGCTAATTGCAACGACCAAAGCGTACCGCTGGCTTGGAATTTCCTCAACTTTGACCCATTTTCGATTACAACTGACCACCAGGTACAAAGGACTTTTATCATAGTTTGTTGCTTGGGATGAAATTTCTACAACTCCTCGTTGAAGAGCGCTTTTTTTGCGAAGATTAGCGCCGGGTAATAAATCATCAACCATACAACCGGAGCCAAACTGTTTTTTGAGATCCTCGATCGAAAGCTCAGAGTAGCTTCCCTCTTTCCCAGCTTTTTTGGCTTTTTCAACGTCTACACGAGCGTTGATCACATTTTCACGATCGACTCCCTTGAATAAATTGAACTCCATTGTAATTCCCAGGTAGGAATCACCACGAGTGTGGCGTGTGGGTGGATCAAATGCTAAGGCAATAGAGAGATGACGCTTACCTTTTTTCTGCAAAAACTCGGGTGGTAAAGCAGGAATCTCAAACAAGTCAAAATCACCAACTGCAATTTCAAGATGATCTTCCCACATCACTACATAGTTCTCAGTGGAATACATCGCTCTTTCAAGATCCGCCTGTCCGTAACCATAAATTGCCCACTGTTTCTCCCTCTGCTCGGTCTTCTGTTTTTGAGTTAGCCCTGAGCCGATTTGAAATAGGCTTGGAATTTCGTCAGGCAGTTTAGCTGATGTTGTAATTAGGGCACGAATCATGTTTGAGGATGCCTCTGGATATTTGTTAAATAGCTGAGCGGCAAGGTGGGCGGCACGAGGAGCCGCAAAACTTGTGCCACTAGCGACTTTAAACAGGGACGAATTATAGTTTTGAGAGAAAGTGACGACTGAAACGGCTGCATCATTGTCTTGTGCGATGCGATCACCATCCAAAACAAAATCCCCACCAAAATCAACTAAATCCGGCTTGATCATCCCATCTACACCAAAGCCAGTCCTTGTAAACGGTGAGGGATATCCAGGGACTTTGGCGATCGCGTTACGTTGAGCGTCAGATGGGTAAGTCATGCTGCCGCGCCCTAATGATAAGGAACCAACTGTTAGCGCGATCGCAGAAGTGGCAGGATCAATAATTCGTGCCTCTGGTTCAAGTAAATAGTTGGGGTAATCGGTACGCAGTAATTCTCTATCATCCCGTTGACTATAAACATATGAATTGCCTGCGGCGACGATAAAGACAAGATTTTTATGCTGGTATCGATAGGCTAGTTCATCAAGTTTGGCAGCAAGTCGAAGTTGTTTCTTGCCATCCTGATAAATTTGCTCAGCATTACCCAGTGAAAGGTTAATGACTTTGCAGTTGGGGTGTTGATTGACAAAGTATGAGATCGCTTCCTCTAGCTGATTTTCTAGCAGTAACTCCTCATCAAATTCATTGTTTTCATTAATGATGCGGGCAGAGAAAATCCAAACGGTTGGATCAAACGTTTTTTTGCGAATGCAATCCTCGATATTTCCATAGGCTGCAATTCCAGCTACACCCGTACCGTGATCTGCTTCATCATCAGGTCCACTCTTAAGAAACTCTCGTTTAGCATCGGGGAACACCTCTGCGTCACCGATCACGGGAGCTAGGAGGGAGTGTCCCCGCTGAACTCCAGAATCAATGATTAGAATGCCGCAGCAGTTTGTAGATGGGGAAATGATGTCTGGCAGATCTGAGAGCGAAAGGTTGTACTCTATTCTTTTCTCAAATGCGGCTTTAGGACGACGATCGACCTCTTTAACAATAAATTCATTCAGCAGTTCATCTAGAAGTTGCTGATTGATCTTGATTCGAGCAATGCAAAGATAGTCGCCGATATGGTGATCCGTTAAGGCAAATGTGGCTGTGCTAGTTGACCGCTCTTGTAGATCTTGGCGAATTTGGTTGATGTATTTTCGCATTTCGTCTCGATCGCCCGTATGCCAAAGCTCTAAATCAAGTGCAGCGATTTCTCCTGGTTGCAGTGGTTCTAATTCCAACAACCGACCGAGACGGTCTTGAGGCTCCAACGGAGTTAACGCCTCAACCGCATCCAGGTAATCGTATTTATGATCAGTTTTAATGCCGCTATAGTTTTCCATCCGGTTGTGAAATTCCTTCAGTTCCGCATCGGAGGAGAAGACAACGATCGCTTTGTTCGCAGCAGGTTCTCGCGCCAACATGGTTAAACCTGATTTCGCCAAATCATCGTCGCTGAGGTTTGATTCTTTAACTAGTTTGATCTTGAAGATTAGTTTGGGGTCAAGCCGGAAGGAACTTTTGCGTTCTTTAGCTGATTTCGTCACAGCAGCTATTTGAGAGAGCAGGTTCTGCCCGTGAGTACTGCGATCGTCCCGTTTGTATCCACCAAAACCACCCCCAGATTTTCGGGGTAGTTGCACATAAACTCTTGGCAGTTTCAGATGATCAAACTGATTCGTCATTGCTGCTACTTGTTAAGAAGTTTGTTGAGTTGCATATTACACGTTCTCTTGCCAAATAGCGTTTGACAGCGGTCGCCAAGTCATATTCTGTAAGTTCTCGATCGCCCCGCAAGATTGCAGCTTTCATGGCATCGGCACAAATTCGTTCAATGTCTGCACCTGTAGCGCCTTCAGTCATACCAACGAATTCGGTTAAGTCAACCTTTGGATAACGAACGGCAGCAAGATAACGGGTGAACAGTGCCAAGCGTAACTCAACAGTGGGTCTGTCAAAAAAGATAACTTCATCAAACCTGCGCCAAACTGCTGGATCGAGCAATTTCTCGTGGTTCGTTGCGGCAACAAACAAACTGCTAGTTTCAGTATTATCAATCAGTTGCAGGAGACTATTAACTAGCCGTTTAACTTCGCCATGCTCATTGGGTGTGTCGCGATCTCGGGCAATCGCATCAAATTCATCAAATAAAACAACCCACTCGTCCTGCTCGATATAGGTGAAGATTTTTTGCAGATTGGTGGCGGTTTCACCCAAATAGGACGAAAAGACAGCAGCGAGGTTAATGTAGACGAGAGGCAACCCCAACACGCTTGAAAGCACTTTCGCCGTTTGGGTTTTGCCGCATCCGGGCGGTCCACAGAGGAGGAGTTTATTTTTGGGGCGCAATCCATGAGCGGCAAGCACATCCTGCTTGCGGTTTTCCAGGACGACTTCATTCAGGGTGTCAAAAATGGTTTCGCTGAGAATGACGTGATTCCAGGTCAGATCGAACTGCTTTACTTCTAGCAACGGCAGACCGGTCTCTTTATCTTTCGGCGGTTCCGGGAATTGATGCCAGGGAGCAACGTTGGAGGCTAGGGTTTTGCCATTACCATTGCCATTGTGGAGAATCTTTTCGAGGTCTTTTGCAAGGAGATGATGACTTTTGCTTTTTTCTTCTTCAATTATTTCTTGAGCGGCAGCATAAAATGCCTCCCTCTCATTGCGAGAGAAGCTCTGAAAGAGTTTCTTTAAGATCTCCCCTCTTGCCATTGGCTGAAGCTGTTGCTTACTCCTTCATTTTAGTACAAACGCTCTGACTGCTGGAATTGTTAGGTACAAACCTTTTAGGGTAACACTAAAGTAACATTGACCTTTCGCGCTGCTCTTTAAGTTACATGACCGACCCCAACTCAAAACGCAAGTCCGTCTTTATCGAGAAAATTATGCCTGTGACGTTGCTTAACGAGCAGGTGTATTACGAGCATGGCGGCAATCCGTTTAAGGGCTTGCATCGGTGGTATTCGCGGAAGCCGCTGTCGTTTAGTCGGGCGAGTGTGTTGGGATCGCTGCTGCCTGCGGATGTGACGATGGAGGAGTTTGAGTGGCTGCTGGGGCTGAATCGGCGGGTGGCAGGGATGCAGGACAAGACGACGAAGCTGTATAAAACGCCGCCTTCGCCCGATCGCATCAAGCGGGTGCAGGAACTTTGTGAGCAGATGTGGGGCACGAAAACGCCGACAGTGCTGGATGCGTTTGCGGGTGGGGGTAGCATTCCGTTTGAGGCGGCACGGTATGGGTTAAATGTGCTTGCCTCTGATCTGAACCCGGTGGCGGTGGTGACGATGAAGGCGGCGATCGAATACCCGCTCAAGTTTGGGGCGGATCTTCAGGTGGAGATCGACAAATGGGTGAAGTGGGTGGGCGATGAGGCAGAAAAACGCCTTGCCCCATTTTTTCCATCATTGCCGGGGGAGCAAGTTGAGTATTATTTCTGGGCACATACGGTAACTTGTCCCAATTGCCAATCAGTTATTCCTTTAAGCCCTGGTTGGTGGCTTAGTTGTGTGAGCTATTACGCAGGGAAAAATCAGCCAAGAAAAGTTGGTGCAGATTGGTATGGAGTAAAGCCTATTCCTAATCTGAAAAGTAAAAATGTCTCTTTTCAGCTTGTTCAAGGCAAAGGTGGTAAAGGTAAGGGTAAAACAATTCAAACAGAAAATGAGGAATATGATCCAACTGCTTTACCTACAATCAGCAATGGGGTTGGGCGATGCTTGAATTGTGGCTCTATTCTTGAAAATGACTATATATATGGGCAGGCAAGATCAGGATTAGTGAGCTATGAGTTATACGCTGTCGCGTATAGAAAAAATGAAGGCAGCTTAGAATTTAGGCTTCCAACCAATGTAGATTTTAATGCGATTGAGAAAGCAAAAGATTATCTAGAGAATAATTTAGTACACTATCAGACGCTTGGAATCCTGCCAGATGTCGAAATACCATACGGGCATCAATTTGCTGAGAGAAGCTCTTTATTACAGCAAGGTATAGATAGATGGGACAAAGCTTTCCATCCAAGGCAGCTTCTTACTCTCGTTACTTATGTAGATGTAATTAATAAAGCAAAGTCTATCATTCAGTGTGAATATGAGCCTAAATCCTGTGAGGCAATATCAGCTTATCTAGCTCTTATTTTTGATAGATGTGTAGATAAGAATAGTCGATTATCACATTGGCATTCAGGTTCGATTAAAGTTGAAAATGCAAGCGCTCAACACTCTCTCAACTTATTCTGGAGCTATCCAGAAACAAGCATTTATAGATTATGGAGTTCGTGTGCCGATCTTGTAGCTGATTACGCTAAGCTATGCAGCTTAATTCATACTAATCCTCTCTCTAAATTGCTAGTCCAAATAGAAGCCCCTTTGCTGCAATCTATTCAAATCAATACAGCGTCAGCAGATTCCCTATTTCATATTCCTAACCAATCAGTTGATATCGTTGTCACTGATCCACCCTATTACGCAACTATTCAATACGCTGAACTCTCCGACTTCTTCTACGTTTGGCAAAAACGCATACTGGGCGATATCTTTCCCGATCTCTTCTGGTCAGAACTTACTGACAAAGACCGAGAAGCGGTTGCCAATCCAGCAAGATTTAGAGGTATGGGCACACCTGCTACCTTTACTACCGAGGCAATTACTCCTGAAAAACTTGCCAATCAAGACTACGAAGCAAAAATGGCAATGGCATTTGCCGAATACCATCGAGTCCTCCGCGACGATGGCGTGATGACCGTCCAGTTCAACCACAAAGACTCTGGGGCATGGGATGTTCTCGCCAAATCCCTGATTGATGCCGGGTTTGAAATCACTGCATCCTGGGCAGTCAGCACCGAAAACCCTCAAAACCTGCACCAGGCACAGAAAAACTCCGTTTCCAGCACCGTCCTCCTCGTCTGCCGCAAACGCGACCCCAACGCCGGACAAGCCTGGTGGGATGACCTCCGCCCCGATGTCGCCAACTTGGTCGAACAACGCGCCCCCGAATTTGAAGCCAACGACATCACAGGTATTGACCTCTACCTGAGTGCCTTCGGTCCCGCCCTCAACGTCTTCTCCCGCAACTACCCCATCCTCGACTCCTCCGGCAACGAAGTCCGCCCCGAAGAGGCATTTGCCGAAGCTAGACGGGCGATCGCCAACTACCGCTTTTACAAACTCGCCCAAACCGATACCCAGGGCTTCGACCCCCTCACCACCTGGTATATGCTCGCCTGGGATGCCTTCCGCGCCCGTGAATTCCCCTTTGACGATGCCCGTCAACTCGCTCTTGCCCTGGGAGGCTTCAACGTCTCCGACCTGGCAAAAACCTACAAACTGATCGATTCCACCAGCGGCACATGCAAATTCCTCACCCCCCAGCAGCGCCACAAAAAACGCGCCTTCTCCCTGGTTGAAGACGAGTTCTCACCCCGTTATTTAGTCGATGCCCTCCACGCCATCATCACCATTTACCTCGAAGAACAGGCGATCGCACCCGTCCGCCGCTTCCTCAAATCAACCGGGCTACTGGGCAACGACTTGTTTATGCGATCGTGGGAAGTTGCCCTCAAAGTCATCCCCCGCATCGGCGACGAACGCAAACGCATCCCCGAAGAAAAAGCCCTGGCGGATCTGTGGCTGTCAATGGACGAAATCAAAGCCAAAGTCGTCTATATTCAACCCGAACTAGAGTTAGAGCATGGACAGCAAACCTTAGATTTTGAAGCGGTGACAGACGATGAGTAAGACACAACCTAAAATTCCCAAATCAAAAAAGAAAAACTTTTCTAGCTTTAGCTATGCCGAAGCGTTTAAGCAACTCAGTCTCAAAGATCTGGTTCATTGGGAGATTGAAGCAAAGCCTGTAGAGCCTTCAGCCTTCTTTCAGGAACGGATGCAACGTTTAGAAGAATTATTCAATCTAGAAGGATATGAAGAATCTAAAAAACTATTAATTGATGCTATCTGTGAAGAAGCGATATCAGTCACAAAGCATCTCAAAATTTGGAAAGGTGCTCAACTTGAAAGCGATGTTGCAGCAGGGTATGTCGATTACTTAATTGCTGAGCGCAAACGCTATCTAGATCTTCCCTTGTTGTGCATCATCGAAGCAAAAAGAGATGATTTTGAAAAAGGACTGGCTCAGTGTTTAGTTGAAATGCAAGCCTGTCAATGGCAAAACCGCCAAGCACAGCGTCACGTTGATGTTTTAGGCATAACAACAAACGGAACATCCTGGCAATTCTACAAGCTTGTAGTGACTGGAGAAGTTTATGAATCTTCAGTTTTCTCAGTTGGAGATATGAATTTACTACTGGGACGGCTCCGCTACATTTTTGAACTTTGTGAGCAAAACTTGCAGCAGCAACAGGAGGCTTCATGAGAGCCAAAGGCATCAAACGCGGACAGACAATCGAACTGGTTGAGACACTTGATATTCCCGATGGCACAGAAGTCATGGTTGAGATCATCGCAATTAATTCTGTTCCAGTCTCAGACCCCCTAACCAGCTTTATTGGAGCAGCCAAAGGCAGTTTTGCAACTCCTGAAGAAGTTGACCAGTTTATTCGGCAAGAGAGAGATGCTTGGGAAGTCTAATCAAATTTCAAAAAATTCAAATTACTTGAAGGCTATCTTATGAAAGTGAAAGGAATAAAACGTGGACAAACGATCGAACTGATTGAGGCAATTGATGTGCCCGATGGAGAGCAAGTCATGGTTGAAGTTTCTAGAGTTCATCCATTAAGCCAACTCACGCCCGAAGAAAGGCAGATGCGAATTGATGCAGCATTAGGCGGATGGAAAAATGATCCTAATCTCGACAAAATCTTTGCTGAAATCGATCGAGAACGTCATGCAAACCGAGGAAGACAGATCGATTCGTTTGACGACTAAAATCTAATGATGTATCTACTAGACACCAATATTTGCATCGCCTTAATTAAAGAGAATCCGATACCAAAACGAGTTTTCGATGCCAAAGCGATCGACTGCTACATTTCAGCGATTGTTTTGGCTGAACTCTACAAGGGAGTTTACTGCTCAGAGCAGTTTGAGAAGAACGCAACTGGTCTACGAAATTTTCTTACTTTAGTAGGTGTAGTTGACTTTGATCGAGCAGCAGCATTGGAGTTTGGCAGAATTCAAGATGAATTGAGGCAGATCGGCAAACCAACAGGTGAACAAGATGCACTGATTGCTGCTGTTGCGCGATCGCGTCAATCTATTCTCGTCACAAATAACATCCGCCATTTTGAAAATATTTCTGACTTGCAACTTGAGGACTGGTTAAACCCATAAACTTATGACGCGCTCCCTCCGCAAACACCCCTGGAAAATCAGCTACTCCAGCGACGAAAATAACCCCGTCGCTGATTTCTATATTCCGGCGTTGGAATGTGCAGTTCAGTACGATCGCAAATCTGGTTTCTTCAACAGCAGCATTCTCAGCAAAGTCGCGCGCGGACTGGGGGCAATGTTGCACAATCAGGGACAAATGCGGCTTGTGATGGGTTGTCAGTTTAGTCCTCAAGATTTGCAGGCAATCAAGCAAGGCTATGAACTGCGAGAAGCTGTCACCCAACGTCTAGATAGCGATCTTCAACCGCCCAAAAACTTCGCTCAACTCAAACATTTCGAGATCCTCAGTTGGCTGATCCAAAACCAGTACCTCGACATTCGCATCGCCATTCCCCTCAAATCAGACGGCACACCGGAAGAAAGCGATAGACAACTTGACCCCAACCGCATCTTTCATGAAAAGGTGGGAATTATTACCGATGCCAACGGCGATCGACTTGCCTTCAGTGGCTCCAATAACGAGTCGATGGGAGGCTGGGAAGCAAACATTGAGTCTTTTCACGTCTTTCGCTCTTGGGAAATTGGCACTGATCCAGAGCGGGTACAGCTTGAAATTTCCCGATTCGATAAACTCTGGAACAACGAATTGCCCAATGTGCGCGTGTTTGAAGTTCCAGAAGCCGTCCAGAAGAAGTTGCTGCGCTATGCTCCAACTACAAAGCCTATCTGGAATCAGCAGGCAGAGTTTGATACTCGCTTGCTAAAAAGCGCGGAGCCACAGGAAGAGGCAGACGCGGAGCATGAACCTGAGCAAATTCCTACAGCTTCTCCAGGTTTCGCATCCACTGAAGCTTGGGAGCAAGAACGCCAAGCCTTTACCCAACTTGCCAATCTGCATCAAGATCCTGGTTGCCTGGATTTTGCAATTAAGTCTATTCTCATTCAGCCCTGGGCGCACCAACTCAAAATTCTCCGTCGCGTCGCCCAAGAATTTCCTTGCAGCTACCTGATTGCCGATGAAGTAGGTCTAGGAAAGACGATCGAAACAGGCTTAATCCTGCGCTACTTGATTCTGTCTCAAAAGGTGAAGCGGGTTTTAGTATTAGCTCCCGCCAGCGTTCAACCTCAATGGCAGGAAGAACTGCGCGAGAAATTCAATCTCCACTTCTGGAGCTACCTTCAAGGTGAACTCCACGATCCCTACAAACAAACTACACCGCTTACACCCAATCCCTGGAATAGCCAAAACCTGATCCTGGCATCAAGTCATTTAGTTCGCCGTCAAGAGCGAATGCAAGAACTGCTAGAGGCTGAACCGTGGGATCTGGTGATCCTAGATGAAGCTCACCATGCCCGTCGCAAAAGCCCGCAAGACCGCAAGGATACGCCCAACCGCCTACTACAGCTAATGCGACAACTGCGCGATCGCACAAAGGCGCTGATTCTCCTGTCTGCCACCCCGATGCAAATCGACCCGATCGAAGTTTTTGATCTTCTAAGTCTGTTGGGGCTAGAAGGGCACTGGCAATACGGCGATAACTTCTGCAACTACTTTGCGTCTCTAACTGACTCACCCGATCGCCACATCCTCGACTTTTGGCAACAAATGTCCACCGACTACTTCAAGCAGGGTGGTCAGTCGTGCCCTCGCCTACAACAGCACTTGGAGAAAAAAGACCGTCTTCTCACTTATCGCCTCCAAGATACTTGGCAGAAAGGACAAAAGATCGTCAACAGCAAGCAGCTTTTAGAGGATGAAGCATTTATCGCGGCAACGCGGCAATACCTGACGACCCACACCCCGCTTAAAGACCGAATGTTTCGCCACACTCGCGACACATTGCGACAGTATTACCATCGTGGCATCTTGAAGCAGGATGTTCCCTTGCGTGAGGTGTGGGATAACGCGATCGTGCTCGAACCGAACCGGGAAGTCCAACTCTACCGGGCTGTCAGTGAGTATGTGCGTCACTTTTACCGATTGGCACAGAAGGAGAATCGCAAAGCTTTAGGTTTCTTGATGACGCTCTACCGCAAACGCCTGACCAGTTCATTTTACGCCGTTCAACAATCCCTGCAACGTCGCTTAGACTCACTGCTGACTCAACACGGCAACGGTCTAACCTTCGATGATTTGGCAGAACTGGACGATGCCGATGATGCAGTGATCGAAGGGCTAGAATCCTACCTGGAGCCGATCGATCCAAAGGAGATTCAGTACCTCGAAGACTTGCTGCGGCAATTCGACAACACTGGCGAAGACAGCAAGTGCGCCCAGTTCATCACAACCTTGCGGCAAGAACTAAATGAACGAGAAAGCGTGATCGTCTTCACTCAATACACCGACACGATGGACTATTTGCGAAACTTCCTCAGTTCCAGCTTTGGCAATCAGGTTGCCTGCTACTCTGGTCGCGGAGGCGAACTGTACCGCGATGGTGAGTGGTGGCTTGTACGGAAAGAGGAAATCAAACGCCGCTTCCGGGAAGGAGAGGTGAAGATATTGCTTTGCACCGAGTCCGCCAGTGAGGGCTTAAACCTGCAAACCTGCGGTGTATTGTTCAACTACGACATGCCCTGGAACCCAATGCGGGTGGAGCAACGGATTGGACGAATTGACCGGATTGGACAGAAGTACTCGACTGTCAGAATCCACAACTTCTACTACGACGGCACGGTTGAAGCGAAGGTTTACAAGAAGTTGCGCGATCGCATCAACGCCTTTGCAAGTGTTGTTGGCAACCTGCAACCGATTCTGGCAAAAGTGCCCACTTTCCTAGAACGAGCGGTGATGAGTGCCGACCCGGAAGAGGAAGATGTTTTGCTTTCCGAATTTGACCATGATTTAGACATGCCACCGTTGCGCCCTGCCTTGGATGAAATGGTAGCAATGGATGTGGCAGCGGATTTAGTTGAGATTCAAAAACCATTGCCAAAAGCGCCTATGACTTCGGAGGCGATCGAGCAATTGTTCACTACCTCTATAATTCTCAAAGCTCAAGGTGTTGCATTTGAGCGAATAAACCAGAATCATCCCAACTCACCTAGTGCCCAAACTTGGCTACTGAGCTTGAATGGTAAGTCTTACCCGATCACATTCTACCCCTTAACGTTTGATGAGAACCCCACGCTCCAGTTCCTCACATTCGGCGACCCTTTATTTACTCAACTACTCGACTTCACTCAAGGAGCTAAAGAAGTAGGCTTGCCATTGTTATGATAATTTCTCACCAATCGCTTTCAGTCCTTCTTTTCAGGCTGTAAAAAATGTCTTAGCCATCCTGTTAGGTTGTTTCAAAGGTTTTATCCATCTTGGTGTCGGAAGGTTCAGCAGAATTATGAGAAAAGTCACTGGTGTATTCGCTACCATCACGATAGTAAATCTTCTTGTGCCTGCGATCTCGCTAGCTCAAGCTATCCCCAAAACTCTCAAATCAGGAATGCCTTACGCCCAAGCTCGAACGATTCTGATCAACGCCGGATGGCGGGCTGTAACGCTCTCTCCTAACCGCGATCGTTTCGGTGGGATGGATCACATCATCAATAAGCTTGGCTACAACGAAGTCGAAACCTGCTCTGGCACAGGCATAGGCTTCTGTCGCTTCACCTTTGCCAACGCCAATGGTCAAAAGCTAGCGGTCGTCACCATCAATAATCAACCAGGGCAACAACCCAAACTTCAACGATGGTGGATCAACACTGAGAACCGTTAAACCTGAATGGATTCCTCTTGCAATGCCACTCCAGCAACATTTTATCAGCGGTATATGGCATGAGTGAGCTGGCTGACATGGCAATCGATACGCTCAAATGTTGCTCTTAATTAGGAGTTTAGTTTTACATCCCAGATGTTATTAACATTTGTGTGTAAGAAAGGGTCTTGAGACTTTGATTTTGAAATACTAAAGTCTGATTTTTCGTTTGTGCGCGATTGCCCTTTTAAGTGTGTCTTTTGAAGCTGTTTGATTAACAATCACTTGTAATTAATCCTAGTTTTGAAATGCCTTTGATTGCAGGTTTAAAGTTAATTGCAGATTTTTACATTTAATAACTTTGGTTAGACTTCACTTCCAATGCGCTGTCAGCAATTTCAGTGACCTCTTTTGCCGCTTTTGCGTTCACTGTAGCGATCGGTCAAGTAGCCAACCTTATCCTGCAACAGCAGCGTGAACTTGTAAAGTTCTTCGATCACGTCCACCACCCATCGCGGTAAGGTGAATCTTTCATCGTACCGTCCTCGTTAAATTCCTGGTATGCCTTAGCAATAGAATGGTTGGGAATCGTGAACATCCGCATCCTAGCCTTGTTTGTAGCAGGATTGCTCGTTGGGTTGTGGCAGCGGCGGTAATCTGGGAAAGGATTTCAAGTTTCATCTTCTTGAAGTCTGGGCAAAAACTTTCACCTTACTTTCATTCTCCCCTGCCAAACTAAGTGCTGAGTGTAGTTTTCATGAGCCTCTAAAGCGCAGCCATTTAAAACCCTATGCGACAATCCCCAACCACTGCCAAAGTAGCCCGACGAACGACCGGAACCCTGTTAACTTTAATGCTTTTGACCGTGCCATTCAGAGCCTTTGCAGGTGCAGGGCATGATCATGGCAGTAGCCAGTTTCAGCAATCAGGGGCTAGTAGCGTTCAAAATATTGAAGTTGATGCAGCGACTGCCAAGCGATTGGGACTCAAAATTGAGCTAGCAACCCGGCAACGGTTGCCTTTTGGCATCAAGACCAGTGGGCAAATTGAGATCCTGCCCAACAAGCAAGTGGACATCACCACTCCAGTTGGTGGAACGATCGCAAGGTTGCTGGTGAATCCGGGTGATGCTGTCGTAGCAGGGCAAGCCGTTGCAGTGATGTCTAGCCCAGAATTGGCAACATTGCGAACTGAAGCATTTGATCGACGGGCAGATGCGATCTCCGCCGTGGAACTGGCGGAAGCAGACCTCAAACTGGCTCAACAAAATTTAGACCAACAGCGCAAAATTGTCACGGCTAATATCCGGCAAGCCAAGACAGAGATGAGTTTTGCCCAAGAGCGTTACAGCAAAGACCAAGCCCTTTTAGAACGAGGAGCCATTCCCCGCAGAACGATGCTGGAGTCGGAAACCAAGCTGCAAGAAGCAAGGACAGCATTGGCAAAAGCGGAAAGTGCTCTGGAAATTTCTGAAGCCCAAGCCCAATTGCAACGGGCGCAATCTGCCTTTAGGGTGGCGCAGAAACGCATGAACCTGAGTGGTGAAACCTACCAGACTCGACTGCAACAATTGGGAGCCGATGCTAACCCAGATGGCACAATTACCATCAAAGCGCCGATTTCAGGCACCGTCGCTAACCGCGAAACCACAGCGGGTGAGTCTGGACAGGATGCCGGTAAGCGGATTATGACGATCGTCAATGGGAATGATGTTCAGGTATCTGCCAATATCTTTGAGAAGGACATTGAGCGGGTGCAGAGCGGTCAACGGGTGCGCGTCAGAGCTAATGGGTTGCCTGACCGAACTTTTGAAGGACGGGTGAATGTGATTGGTGCTGTGGTCAGCGGTGATACTCGTGTTGTCCCGGTTAAAGCCACTCTCGAAAATGCGAATGGCTTGCTAAAGCCAGGGATGTTTGCCGAGCTAGAGGTCTTAACGGATCGGACTCCAACGGCGGTACTGGCAATTCCGAAGTCAGCCCTGGTCGAAACGAACGATCGCCAGCAGGTGGTATTTGTTCAAAATGGCAATGCCTTCCAGCTCACCGAAGTGGAACTTGGGCGCGAATCTGGGGAGTTTGTGGAAGTCAAAAAAGGGCTTTTTGATGGGGATCTCATCGTGACCCAGCGGGCAAATCAACTGTATGCCCAATCCCTGCGGGGTGGTAATGCAGCCGCTGATGATCATAGTGAAGGTGAAACCGCAGCATCTGGAGCCTCGCTACCCTGGTGGTTAATGATTCCAGTGGGTGGAATTGTGGTAGGTGGAGCATTTTGGGCAGGTTCGTTGTGGTCGAACCGGCGCAGTCGGTTAGCACTCGCCAATGGTTCGTTGTATCCCCAGGCAGGCTATGAAACCGAAATCTATTTAGATCATGCCAAGCGTCCGGTTGAGCCGCAGCCAGAAGAATCCCTCAGAAATCCTCGCCAGCCTGACTAGGAGCCGTTTAAACCATGTTGAATACCATCGTTAAATGGTCGATCGCCCAGCGGTGGTTGGTCGTGATTGCTTGTATTGTTATTTCTTTGTGGGGCATTCGAGTGGTGACTCAAATGCCGCTGGATGTGTTTCCCAGCTTTGCCCCCCCGCAAGTTGATATTCAAACGGAGGCACCGGGTTTAGCACCGGAAGAGGTGGAATCGTTGGTGACTCGCCCGATTGAAAGTGCAGTCAACGGTCTCCCCAATCTGGAAACCGTGCGATCGTCGTCGGCGTTAGGGCTTTCAGTCGTCAAAATTGTGTTTAAGCAAAACACGGAAATTTATCGTGCCCGTCAATTGGTTGCAGAGCGGTTGCAAGAAGTGGGCAATCAAATGCCTCAAGGCGTACATCCACCCCAAATTTCGCCCATTACTGCGCCGCTTGGCACCATTTTGCATTATGCCTTTACCGCCGACACTACTTCATTAATGGACGTGCGTCGAATTGCGGATTGGCAGGTGAAAAATCGACTGTTAGCCGTGCCCGGAGTCAGCCAAATTTTGATTTATGGTGGCGATGTACGCCAGTATCAAGTTTTAGCAGACTCCAACAAGCTCAAAGCCTTTAATGTTTCGCTGCAAGAGGTGGCAGAAGCAACGGCAAAAGCCAATGTGAATGCACCGGGTGGTTTACTGATTACCCCCGATCAACAAACACTTGTTCGAGGGATTGGGCGGATTGAGTCGTTAGAGCAGCTTCAGCAATCGGTGGTCACGGCACGGAATGGGACTCCAATTTTGCTGACTCAGGTTGCCGACGTGAAGATTGGCGCAGAATTGAAGCAGGGAGACGGGAGCTTGGATGGTAAGCCCGCCTTGATTGTCGTGATCAATAAGCAACCGGCGGCAGATACCCCCACGGTAACGCGGGAAGTTGAAGCGGCAATGGAGGAATTGAAAGCCAGTTTGCCAGCAGATGTCAAAGTCACTCGAACCTTTTCTCAGGAGGAGTTTATCGAAGCGGCGGTCAAAAACGTTGAGGAATCCCTGAGAGATGGGTTCATCATTGTGTCGGTGGTGCTGATTCTGTTTCTGATGAATTGGCGCACCGCTGTGATCACACTCAGCGCCATGCCCCTCTCACTGTTGATGGGCATGATTGTGCTGTCTTGGACGGGGCAAGGGATTAATACCATGACCCTGGGCGGTTTGGTCGTGGCGATCGGGTCTGTGGTGGATGATGCGATCGTCGATATGGAAAATGTCTACCGTCGCTTGCGAGAAAACCAGGTCGCCGAGAACCCCAAAAATCCGTTACAGGTTGTGTTTGATGGGTCTGTCGAAGTGCGAGTCAGTGTCCTGTTTTCCACAGTGATCATCGTCGTGGTGTTTGCGCCCATCTTTGCCCTCTCCGGCATTGAAGGACGGATTTTCACGCCGATGGGACTCGCCTATTTGCTTTCGATCGTGGCTTCTACCGTGGTGGCATTGACTCTCACCCCCGCTCTGTGTGCGCTCTTGCTCACCCATGGTCGGCTACCCTCCGATGAAACCTGGGTTTCCCACAAATCCCAGCAGCTTTACCGCCCTGCGCTGCAATTTGCGATTGGGCGACCGAAGGTTGTAATCCTGGTAGCAGTCGCCAGTTTCATTGCTTCGATGCTGATTCTGTCCTCCTTTGGGCGCGTGTTTTTACCAGAGTTCCAGGAACGATCGCTGATTAACTCCATGCTGCTCTACCCTGGCGTATCCTTGGAATCCACGAATAGCAATGGATTTGCGATGCAGGATGCGCTCAAGGATGACAAGCGCTTTGATCATGTGCAGATGCGCTCTGGACGGGCACCGGGAGATCCGGATGCAGCGGGGGTAAACTTGGCGCATTTGGATGTGACGTTGAGTGAGGAGGGATTGAAAAATCGAGAAGGCAGCCTGGATAAACTGCGAGCAGAGTTCAATAAACTGCCTGGTGTCGCTCCCAATGTGGGCGGGTTTATTTCCCACCAGATTGATGAAGTGCTATCGGGTGTGCGAAGCGCGATCGCGATCAAAGTGTTTGGACCAGAACTGCCAGAACTGAGGACACTGGCTCAACAGGTGGAAGCGGCGATTCAAGCTGTGCCTGGTATTGCCGATTTGCAAGTTGAACCCCAGGTTCCTGTCCGCCAACTTCAGATCCAATTCGACCGAACCGCAGCGGCTCGCTATGGGTTGCGCGTTGGAGACTTAGCCGAAACCATTGAAACAGCGCTCAATGGGCGGGTAGTTTCCCAAGTCTTGGAACAACAACAGGTCTTTGATCTGGTGGTTTGGCTCACCCCCAACGATCGCCGCAACCTGGAAACGATTCGGAATTTGCTGGTTGATACCCCCGATGGCAAAAAGATTCCCTTGGCACAGGTTGCCCAAATTAACTACGGCACCGGTCCAAATACCATTAATCGGGAAAATGTCTCACGGCTAATTGTGGTCTCTGCCAACGCCAAGGGACGAGATTTAGGCTCTGTGATTGCCGATATTCGTGCCCGAATTAAGCAGCAAGTGCAGCCGCCTCAAGGGTACTATATTCAATTTGGTGGGCAGTTTGAGGCAGAAGAGCAAGCTAGTCAAACCTTGCTGATTGCAGGCGCGATCGCCCTTCTAGTCATCACTATTCTCATGTATTTCGCGGTGAAATCCATCCCCTCCACGCTGATGATTCTGATTAATTTGCCGCTTGCCTTGGTGGGTGGGATTATTTCAGTCGCCTTGACCGGAGGCATTCTTTCGGTTGCATCCCTGGTTGGATTTATTACCCTGTTTGGCGTGGCAACCCGCAATGGATTGCTGCTCGTTGAGAACTACAACATTCGTCTGGCGGAAGGGCAATCCCTCAAGCAAGCACTGACTGAAGGTTCCACAGAACGACTGGCAGCAATTTTGATGACCGCGTTTACCTCAGCCTTGGGTATGTTGCCCCTGGCAATTGGGAGTGGAGCCGGAAAGGAGATTTTGCAGCCCTTAGCCGTGGTTGTGTTGGGTGGACTGTTGACCTCTACCGGATTGACCTTGTTGGTGCTACCCGCCTTATACTCCCAGTTTGGGCGATTCATGGTTCCCAAATCAGCGATTTCCAATACTCAAACTGATTTAGTGACTTCACACAGTATTCCTGAGTTCTAAATACAACGATTTTGTTCATGCAAATAAGGAGTGAAACTGATGCAATCAATTAAATTTTTAGGCGTGGCGATCGCAAGTCTAGGATTACTATTCTTAGGCGCTTGCGGCGGCAGCAACTCCGCGACACCTTCAGCCAATACTACCGATAAACCAACCGAGTCTGCCGCAAATAGTACCTCCGCAGCACCCACTACAGAAACGCATAAAGAAGGCGATGGACATGACCATAAGGACGGGGATGGGCACGACCACAAAGAGGGCGGCGGGAATCCTCATACAGCGGGCGGACAAGTGATTGAAACGGGCGACTATCACATGGAATTTGCAGGTCACAAAGCGGGTAGCGGTGTAGATCTAGATTTCCTACTGCAAAAAGGTGACTCCCATGAAACCATTCCCTCTGCAAAAGTCACTGCCCAAGTGCAACTTCCCAATGGTTCTGAACAGTCTTTAGCCATGAAATTCAATAAGGCTGAAGGAGTCTACACTGCAACCATCCCCAATCCGGTTCCGGGTGAATACAGGGTGGCAATCCTATCAGACATTGACGGGAAGAAGGTTAATGGTCGGTTTAGCTTCAAGCAATAACTCTATTTCGCTGAATTCATCTGGTGTAACTTTCGTCCCTTGCAAGCCCAAAATTTCACGTTGTTTTCATTCCACTCCCCTAGAGTAAAGGTTGATGCCTGTGTGTTTTCAGAACGATCCTGAAACACTTTGAGTGAAAAACTACAGGTTTTGTGAGGAGAGCAAGGATTCATGATGCAACGTGTTCGCTGTTTAATGGTGTTTAGTCTTAGTGCCACAATCAATCTCAGTGCAACTCAAGTTTTGGTTGCTCAAGAAATCTCAAAAGGTGCTCAGTTTTCTACAAAATCAACTTCCAATCAAACGACTCAGGAAACAGCCCAAACCTCAGAATCGTCGCTCAACCCTGATCCCAATCCGCTACAACTACCAACTAAACCGGATGAGATCAGGCTTCAAGCGACTCAAGCCATCACATTGCAGGAAGCGATCGCCTTGGCAGAACGGAATAATCGTGATCTCCAAGTGGCAGCACTCACTCTGAAGCGCAGTCAGGCTGCATTACGACAGTCACAGGCATCCCTTTATCCCACTCTCGCAGGCGACACCGAACTTGGTTACGAACGCAATTCCAGGGATCGATTAGATGACCTTAAATATCTAGCCGAGGATGCCTCTCCAACAGGAACTTTGAGCGGCAGAGTGGAAATCAGCTACGACCTATTCACCTTTGGTCGCCGACCTGCCCGCATTCAAGCCGCACAAGCACAGGTGCGGTTGGATCAATTCGAGGTTGACCGGGTACAAAGACAAATTCGGCAGGATGTTACTAATGTTTATTACGACTTGCAGCAAGCGGATGAACAGGCACGGATTGCTCAGTCGTCAGTCACTAACATTCAGAGAATTTTAAGTGATGCTCAAGCCCTAGAGCAAGGAGGGCTGGGAACGAAGCTTGATATCTCCAGAGCACAGGTTCAGCTTGGCAATGCCGAGCAGGAGTTGATTGAAGCTCAAACTCAGCAGGAAGTTACCCGTCGTCAGTTGGTGCAACTGCTAAGTTTGTCGGAAACCGCTGACGTGAGCGCTGCCGATCCGGTTCAGGTCGCAGGGGATTGGGCGCTCTCACTGGAAGAAAGCATTGTGCTGGCGTACAGAAACCGGGTAGAGCTACAACAGCAGTTGGCGCAGCGAACGATCGCCCAGCAAAATCGTAGAGCCGCACTCGCAGATCGGCTACCCGAAATCAGCCTGTTTGGCAATTACCAGTTTCTCAATGAATTTAACGAACCATTTGGAACATTGGGCGGATATGCGACCGGAGCCAGACTTCGTTGGAATTTCTTTGATGGCGGTGCTGCCAGAGCTGCCGCTGATCAGCAGAGCGCTAATCAGGCGATCGCCGAAACTCGCTTCGCTCAAACTCGGAATCAGGTTCGGTTTCAAGTTGAGCAGGGATTCAAAAG
The DNA here is from genome assembly GCF_040830845.1 of Sivoneniella epilithica UHCC 1019. Classification (NCBI taxonomy): domain Bacteria; kingdom Bacillati; phylum Cyanobacteriota; class Cyanophyceae; order Leptolyngbyales; family Leptolyngbyaceae; genus Sivoneniella; species Sivoneniella epilithica. The sequence goes on along the minus strand of NZ_JBFPDP010000023.1, from coordinate 16,085 downwards.
TCTTCGAGCAAATGCACGCAGTATCCAAACTGCTACAGCCGCCTTAACGCAAGCACGGGAAAGCCTAGACACGGTTCGCTTTCAGTTTCAACAAGGAGTTGGAACTCAACTAGATGTAATTACAGCCCAAAGTGATTTGGTTCGAGCGGAGGTGAATCGACTCCGGGCAATTTTGAATTACAACCGTGCTTTGGCATCGTTACAACGAGCAGTAAGTAATTCACCTGCAAATCCTATTTCCCAACCCTCTTACCCTTAAATTCCAAAAGCATTGCAATGTCTCACCGAAATCATCCAACTCAAAGCCGTTTGCATTATTTTATTCGAGTCCAACTCCTGTATCAAAGTATTTTTTGGCTCAGTGGTTTGATTCTCCTGAATGAAGGCAGCGCGATCGCTCAATCGACGACTGATGAAGTCAGTGTTCCAGTGACTTCTACCCCTCAGCCCACCGTAGAATCAACCCCTATCACTCCTTCAGCTTCGGTTGAAGCCCCACTGCCATCATCTGAATCAATTCAGCCAACCAATCCATCGGCTGATAATTCGATTCAAGTCAATAGCACAAGCAAGGCTAGCGATCCTTATATTGACTCAACGCCTTACAACATCGGCGCAACAAATCGTTTTGACCCATCTGCCCCGACTGTGAAACGCGATCGCGGATTAAGTGTTGCATCTCCTGCTCAACTCTCACAACGAGCGCTTAACGCTCCCACTACTTCCTATCCTGCTGTTGTCTATTCCGGTGGAACTACAGCATCTGGGCAACGCTACCTTCGTAGTTTCCGGTTACCAATTAACCGCAACATTGGTAATATTCGATTGGTTTTTCCACTCTCACTTCCGGCACCTATTACATCGCTGTTTGGTTGGCGAGTTCATCCCATCAGCGGTGTTTTGCGGTTTCATTCTGGCACTGACATTGGCGCACCCTTGGGGACTCCCATTTTAGCTGCCTATGCCGGAAGAGTTGCGATCGCCGATTTTCTCGGTGGATATGGGTTATCTGTTGCGTTGCAGCATCAGAAAAATACGCAAGAAACCCTCTATGCCCACCTGTCAGAGGTTTTCGTTAAATCGGGTCAGTGGGTGAAGCAGGGAGATGTGATTGGTCGAGTTGGGAGTACAGGCACGGCAACTGGACCGAATCTCCACTTTGAACTGCGACAATTGACGGCTGAGGGTTGGGTCGCAACGGATGCCAATGCAGCGCTGGAATACGCTTTAGTTGAATTTACTAAAGCATTGCAGTCTGCCCCAGTTGCAAATAAAACCATTTCCACCCAATCTAAATCTCGTTCCGATCAACAACCCACCTCTGTAGACTGGTCGGCGATGGATGCTGGAACTCGACTGGAATATCTTCTGTCTCAACTGATGAATACCTTACAGGTGGATCAACCTGTGCCTCCAGCGCAGAGCTAATTTTATACTTTCGCCTCTCCAGATCGAAGGAGCCAGCAATGTCGTTATTTTTCCTGATTCCAATGAGTTTCAGTCTTGTGATCGCCGTCATTTCTCAACAGGTAAGTGATGATTTAGCAGAAATTACAGGGCTGGCTGCGATCATCACCTTGATTCTGAGTTTAGTCCTAGCACCCTGGCAACTTCAACTGTTCATCTTGCTGTTCATGAGTACAAGGGCGTTCTCCAGTACCTGATTGTTCTTTGCTAACAAATCAGAATCACAACTCTTCCAAGCATTTCGACTCATCTATTCACTGAATAAAACTCAAAATATATTTCGTTACTTTGCTATCCAAAACTTTCACTGTACTTTCATTCTGCCCTGCCAAACTAGAGATAGACCTATCCCCACAGGGGGGATTTTTTAGTTTAGGAGAGTTAGATGAAATACCTCGCTTTTGCCAGTTCTGCTTTAGTGCTTATTGCTTCAGTCTCTCCAGTCACTGCGGCGGAGACAAAATGCAAAGGCGATGCATTACGCGAGAAACCTCCAGTTCCCAACTATCCCCATCACATTCGTAATGTCGTCTGGCGCAATACACGGGCAATGTGTCTTGAGGAACTTTCGCGGATGACAACATCCACAACAACGAGTGATGCACCCTCTATCCAGTCACCTTCATCAAAATAAACACAGCTAGCTAACGAGTCGTTCACTCAATCAAATCCGTAAACCTCGCCAATGAGCGAACTCAATCACTTGTTGCTCCCGGTACTCCTTTTTGGAATCGGGATTTTTTTTTGCGAAAATTTTCATCCTACTTTCATCGCAGACTGCAATTCTATTGACATATACTTTCAATAAGAGAGGGGAATTTTTCAATATCCAGGCGATCGCTTAGGGCGAATTGCTGCCGCCAGTTTCTTGCACACTACAACTACGATTACGCCGCATTGGGCTAATGGCATTCCTCAAAAGTCTAATGTGGCTCTTCAAATCAACAACTTAACGGGTTTCGAGATAGCAACATGAGAAATTACTCTGCTTCAACGATTCGTGATTGGTCAGATGTACTGTCAGATTTTTTATCTGATATTGTGTTTGATGCAACTTTAAGTACCAATGATACAAATCCATCATTCACTGATATTGTGAATGCCGTGTCTGAGACCTTTCCCAGCAGACTGGTAGAAGCCCTTTCCCATGCCGAATCAAAGGGGCTGATAGATGGCTTGCCGGGAAATATCGACACCACGGCATTAACGGGTAATGCCTATACCCAAACCAATTTAGTCGCAAACAAAGCGGAATATGCACCGCTCATCCTGGACGAGACTTTTGTCAACGCCTGGGGAATTGCAATTCGACCGGCTGGTTTTGGTGGTCATTTTTGGATCACGGGCAATGGTTCTGGCATCTCCTACGAATATGTTGGCGATGTGAATGGCATTCCGCTCTATCAAGATGATTTAGCGATCGTGACAGTACCAGGACCCAACGGCGAACAGGGCACACCCACAGGTGTTGTTTTCAACGCATCAAGCAATTTTGTGATTACGCAAGACAACCCGAATGGAGCCATTATCAATGCCAGCAAATTTCTATTTGCCACGGATAATGGGGTAATTTCTGCCTGGACTGAGCGTAAAAATGCTGATGGCTCGTTCGATCGACCTGGTGAAGCCCTCGCCGTCATAGATCGCTCTGCCACAGGAAGTCAATACTTTGGTTTGGGAGTTGATTATGCAGGTGAACACCTGTATGCTGCCGATTTTGGCACCAGTCCTAAAATTCAGGTGTTTGACGGTAGTTTCAACGATGTCACTGATGCTCACGGGTTTGCCAATCCCTTTGCGAGTGCCTGTGAAGTTCAACCGGGCGACTATGTGCCATTCAACGTTCAGGTTTTGGGCAATCCTGGATCTGAAAGTGTATTTGTCACCTATGCTAAGAGCCAGGAAGATCCCAACGCTCCGGGTCAATTCTTTGCAGGTGAAGAGGAGGCAGGATCTGGTCTCGGACGCTTGGCAGAGTTCGATTTAGAGGGCAGCTTGATCCGAGTTTGGGATGATGAAGGACTGCTGAATGCGCCGTGGGGTGTAGTCTACACGCCAGCAGATTTTGGTGCCTTCTCTAATACGCTATTAGTGTCTAACTTTGGGGATGGCACCATTACAGCCTTTGACAAAACCACCTATCACGCGATCGACTATTTGCGTGATGCTTCAGGGTCCGCGATCGAAATTCCAGGCATCTGGGGGTTACTCTTTGGGAACGGTGCCAGTCTGGGTGACTCAAACTCGCTCTACTTTGCAGCAGGACCAGAAGATGAAGCAGATGGAGTATTCGGACGCTTGAATGTTGCTCCTACAAACACCACTCCTAACTCTAGTGGTTTGTTTCGATCGCAATTCGATCAAGAACTCATGGCAACAGGACTGGAGAGACTCATAGGCTTTTCTGCTGGCAACAGTTTGGTCGGTTCTACCTTTGGAGGCAATGAACTGAGATAACCCACCTCCGCATTTCTAGTCTCAAATTTTCACCTTGTTTTCATCGCAGCCTGTCAAACTAATAATAGGAGTTCTCCAATCCTGGGTAGGGGGATAGTGTATAGGCTGCGATGAAAGTTTTGTTGGTTGAAGATGAAATTGATTTGGGAACAGCACTCCAGCGCACGTTGCAGCAGGAGAAATACATTGTGGACTGGGTGCAAGATGGAGCAGATGCTTGGAATTATCTAGACAATCGGCAAGCTCAATATACGTTGGCGATCTTTGACTGGATGCTGCCCGGTTTAACGGGTCCAGAACTCTGCAAACGCTTACGAGATCGGCAAAATGCCCTACCTGTATTGATGTTAACTGCACGCGATCGCTGGGAGGATAAGGTGATGGGGTTGGATGCCGGAGCCGATGATTATCTGATCAAGCCGTTTCGGATGGAAGAGTTGCTGGCACGGTTGCGGGCACTCTGGCGGCGATCGCCTCAGTTCCAACCCACCCAAATTCAGGTGGGCAGCCTCACTCTCGATTGCCACAACCGCACCATCCGCTGGCAATCTCCTCAACACGATCATCAAACCGTTCGCCTCAGCAAGAAAGAATTCCAACTGATGGAATACTTCATGAAACATCCCCGCCACGCTGCCACTCGTGACCAGATCCTGAGCTACCTTTATGAGGTAGACACCGAGCGAATCAGCAATGTGGTGGCAGCACAGGTACGGTTGTTAAGACGCAGACTCGCAGAGCTAGGCTGTGAAGATGCAATTCAAACAGTTCCAGGGGGAGGATACAGGCTCAATCCCGCCTATGCAGACGCAGTTGTTTAGACGCACTCGCTTGCAACTGGCGGGCTGGTATGCAGTTGTCATGGGGCTAATTCTAGGTCTGGGTGGTTTGACGATTTACCAGGTCATTATTCGGGCTTATTCAGATTCGATCACTCGCGAGTTAGAAGCCGTGACTGAAACGTTGCATAACGGAATCGAATTGAATTTAAAGCAGCCTGGTCAGTTAGAACCCATTATTCAGAAGTTGGTTCCTGATGTTTGCCTGGTTGGGAAACCTTGTCTCAAGACAACGCCTTCGCCTCATAGACACAACTTATCTAAGGAACATCACCCCCTAAATACAACTCGCCAAAGCGATTACTATGTTCAGTTTCTGGAGAGTTCAGGCATTCTCATTGCTACGGCTGGGCTGCGTCCAGATGTGCCCTTAACGAACGGTTCCGAAACCCAGCAAACCGTGATGGATTCTGAGGGAAATCGTTTCTATCAGATGTCGTTGCCATTGCACACTCTAGATAACCAGTTGTGGGGCTATCTTCAGGTTGGGCGATCGCTAAAAGATTTAGATAGTCGCCTCGCATCCCTGAAGTTAGCCTTCCTGATTGGACTACCCGTGATCACAGCATTGGTTGCTGTTTCCAGTTGGTTTTTGGCAGGAATTGCCATGCGCCCGATCTACCGCTCTTATCAACAAATGCAACGGTTCACTACCGATGCCGCCCATGAATTACGCACTCCATTAGCCGCAATTTTGGCAACCGTTGATTCTGTGTCCAGGCTACCCAGCTTCACTGAGGTAGAAGCACGAGACACGTTGAAAACGATCGAACGCCAACTTAACCGTTTTTTTGAACTCGTCAAAGATTTGTTTTTATTAGCCCGATTGGAGCAACACACATTGGCAACTCAGAGACAATCTGTTTGCTTGAATGATTTAATTCATGATTTGGTGGAAGAGTTTTCAGCCCTTGCTAACGCAAATGGACTTACTCTCACGGCAGAGATTCAAGTTTCTAAGGAATTACAGATTCTGGCAGATGAGGATCAAGTTTACCGCTTAATTTCCAACTTGGTTGTGAATTCAATTCAATATACCCCTACAAATGGCAGTGTCACGCTGATTCTTAACCGTGACGACAATTATGCAATCATTCAAGTTCGAGATACTGGCATGGGCATTGCGCCTGAAGAGCAGGCACATATTTTCGATCGCTTCTATCGAGTCAACAGCGATCGCTCTCGTCAAACAGGCGGTTCGGGCTTGGGATTGGCGATTGCCAAGGCGATTGCCGAAGCGCATGGGGGAAATTTACAGGTTCAAAGTGAGGTAAGCCGAGGTAGTACGTTTACAGTTCGCTTACCCCTAAAAACACGCCCAACCAACAATCAAGCAACAGTCATTCAAATCTGATTTGGTTCGATTCAACCATTCATTAAATTAGCATTCAATCATGACATTTATTTATCGAGTTAGCACTCCACTTAAACTTGCTTTAGCTCTAAGTGGAATAGTATTTATTACTTTATCAAACCCATCGTTCGCTCTTGCGATTCAACCCGAAGCAATTGACCTTGCGAAACAAGCTTTGGAAAAGTATAAACGAGGAGATTTGCAAGGTGCGATCGCAGACTACACGCAAGCGATACAAGTTAGTCCTGATTTCGCTAACGCCTATATCGAACGAGGAATTGCTTACCATGATGCCAGAGCTTTGCATCGTGCCATTACAGACCTTGACCGAGCCATTCAGATTGATCCCAACAATGCATTAGCCCTCTACAATCGGGGTGAAATTTACTCTGACTTAAACAAACTACCTCAAGCACTCGTGGACTTGAATCAAGCTCTGGAGTTAAAACCGGGCTATGCAGAAGCTTACAACAATCGAGGTGTAGTGTATGCCAAACTGGGCAAATTTGAAACTGCATTGAAAGATATCGGACGTGCCATCGCCCTCAAGCCAAATTATGTTTTTGCTTACAATAATCGGGCGTTAGTGCGAACCGAGTTAAAAGATATTGCAGGCGCGATCGCCGATTACACAGAAGCGATTCGCCTAGCTCCAACATTGGCAGAAGCTTACTTGAATCGAGGACGGTTACACCTAGAAACTAGAAATCGACAGGCAGCCATAACCAATTGGCAACAGGCAGCAAAATTATTTCAAGAACGGGGCGATCGCGATCGTTATCAACAAGTACAAAATGCACTGAAGCAACTGCAATAACCTGCCGAATAACACATGAGGTTGGGCGATCAAACGTTGCGATCGCCCAATCATTTTATAGGGAACCTATCAACACCTCGCCGACACTAGCTGTTAGTAGTAGCAACAGAATCTAGAGTCCGTACTTGCAGTTATACAACTCTTCCCGGTATTCAAAGCTACCCTCAATTACATTAGGGGGCAAGGCACAATAAGCTGGAACCTCAGTATTCTCCCTGCGCTCAGAAGTTGGCTTATCTTGCGCTTTTGGAGTAGAAGTATTTCGGGGCTGTTGGGCTGCTTCAGGTTCTGAAGTGGGTTGAGTTTGTTTCTCAGATGTCTGGCTTAAGGGCGAACGCAAAGTCTGTGGATGCCCTCTCGATATCAACGAGTTAGCAACAGGTTTAGCAGAGACTTGAGGCACAAAAATACCAGAAACGAGAACAAAAGAAAATGCTGTTGCAGAAAGTAGACGTTGCATCATTTTAACCTCTTCTGAAGAATCAAATCTGATTGAAACAATCAGTTCGCTATTACTAATCTCTCAAATACAAATGAAACTAAAGTGAAAAATGGAATAAATCGAAAAAATAAATTATTAACAAACGCAAATGATAGCAACTGTATTCTATTGAGAAATTGATTTAGTAGAAATAGAACTAACCTGTAGATTCAGAATTCTCAATGGAATAGTTTACACAAACTGGATTCAATCGATAATTTCCACCTTGAACAGTTTGAATCATATCTTCACAGCCTAATTCAGCCAGTTTGCATCGCAGTCGCCGGATCTGGGCTGCTACAACATTGCTAACTCGTTCAGACTCCATCTCATACAAATAATTTAGAAGTTGCTCTTGGCTAGCTTCCTGCTTGGGCTGTCGCATCAAATATTCCAACACCTGAAACTCTTTCTTACTCAGGCGAACTTGCTCATACTCGATCGGGCTAGAGTACCAGTAAGCAATTCGATTATTGCAATCTAAGGACAAACGACCCAATTGAAGTTGTAGGGGTTGATATTGGGGTGATCGCCGTCGTAATGCACGTAATCGTGCCAGCAATTCCTGCATCCGAAATGGCTTCATCAAGTAGTCATCGGCTCCGGCATCTAGCGCCAAAACGCCATCCTGCCAGCGTCGCTCTGGAGTTAACACCAACACGGGTAAAGGATGCTGTGTTCTCAAGCGTTGACAAAGTTCTATCACTGGCAATCCTGGCATCATCCAATCAAAAATCGCCACCGTATACTGAATGGGTTGAAGTTCCAAGTAGTCCCAGGTCACAAGACCATCCTGAAACCAATCCACAATATAGTGTTCTTGACTCAGGCTTTGTTGAATTTGTTCACCTAATTCTAGATCGGGTTCAACTAATAAAATTTTCATCACAAAAGCTTTCCCTAAAAAGTTTTTGACCTTTATAGGTTCCTGCAATTCTAAATAGATTGCTTCTGTTAATAGCTTTGCAGATTAGGATGAAAACGAAGTGAAATATTGAGTCATCCAAAATCTTATTTAAGTGATCATGCGATGAAAATTTTTCAACTTCTCATGTCGAGAAAAGTCAACAGACCCTTTCAGCGGATGTGAGTGAGACAATGGTATGTCCAAAAATCCATTGTTCTCTTGAGTTTACTGAAAGAAGTCTGTTGAATACATATTGGTAATCATAAAACTCGCTAATGAAATTACAATGACGGTTTAAGATCATCAACGCTAAAAAATAAAAGGAGATGAATCTTCTCGACTCATCTCCATTCCAGTATTTACTGGTGTAAGGAAACCTAATGTTGACTAACTGCTAAGCAGAAACCTGCTCAATTAAAAGTTAAGATAATCCTTCTCAAGCAGCAAAGCTAGAAACTAAATGTCGTCCGAATTACACCCACTAACTGAGTATCATTCCGTCTATTGCCTTCAGGGTTAAACAACACAAAGACCCCTGGTGTGATGGCAATGTTGTCATTGATTCGATAACGGTAGAACGCTTCTAAATGATAGGGCGGTGAACCATCCAAACGACGACGGGTATTCGCGTTGGCACGGAAGTCGTTGTCTGTGACGCGGGGTTGCATCCCAAACACCAAACCACCCAAGTTGCCTTTACGCCCCAAGTCGGGAAAGCCCAGGAAAGCAGCCCAATTCTGAATTTGCGCTTCCTGGTTGTTGCGTTTGTTGTAAGCCCACGTGTAGCCGTACCAACCACCCACAGTCAGTTTAGGCGCTACCCGCCACTGCACTTGCACTGACCCGGTGTCAGTAGATGTGGCTGCACCTGCAAACGGGTTCGCGGCATATCCGGTTCCAGTACTGCCAAAGAGGTTTGGCGCACCCTGATTGAACACAGTGGAGGTGCCGGGGAAATAGGAACGAACGTAGGTAAGACCAATATCAAAGTTGCGAGAAGGACGAAGTACTAGTTGTCCAGCAGCAGCATAGTTCCCATCAAACAAACCATTCTTTGATCCAGGATCGTTGGCATTTCTATCAGAGAAATAGCCTCCCTGTAGGCTCAATCTGGGACCGAATTTGTAGTCAAAAGAAACTCCTGGAGAACTGGTAAACGTTTGATCGTTGGAGCGATAGATCGGGTTAAACCGTCCAAACCGGGAGATCGCACCACCACCACTACTTTCAAATGGGCTGAGCGTTTCAAACAGTGAACTGTACATTCGGCTCTGAACCGCGTCAACTTGAATGCGGAGGTTTTGCCCCACGGGAAACCGATAGAAGAGGTGGTCAATGTTGACTGCATTGGATTCGTTGCCGTCAAAGCCTAACCGAGTTCCGTTCGTTCCTGTGAAAGCGCCGCTGAAGGGAGTAATGTTACGCCCTTGCAATCGAACTAGCAAACGGTCTTTACCTGTAAAGCTAGATTCGAGCGCAATCCGCGCCCGATTACCAAAAATGGTTTCAGTTTGATCGTCTCGGAAGGAGTTTTCATTGGCAGCATTCACGCCAGAGAGAAAGGTGTTGTTACCTGTGCGCGTAGCACGATCGCCAAAGGTATCGGCGATCGCAAAGATAACCTCACCCCTTAACCTGGTAGTTGTGGAAAATTGTTGCTTCTCCAGTGTGGCAGTCCGAACCTCCAGAGATTCAACTCGTCCCCGTAGGGCACCAAGTTCTGCTGCAAACTCTTCCTGCAATCGCTTAACAACTTCTAAATCTTCTTTTCGCACGAAGTCAGCCGTTGCTGCTGCAATAAGTTCTTGAATTTTGTCTAAGCAAGCGTTCAAGCCAGCGGCAAACTCGAAGCGAGAGGTGGCACGATTTCCTAGAAAGGTTTTGTCGGGATAGCCCACGATACAGCCATACCGCTCTACCAACGATTGCAATGCCTGAAATGCCCAATCAGTCGGTTTCACATCCGAAAACTGGGAAACGGAAGTGACTTGATCCAGTTGAGAGCTTTTGCCTTCAGCACTATAGCTATTGACCTGCTGTAGAGTCACGCTGTTATCTAACTGGCTAGCTCTCGTTGAAGTAGCACTATTCGCTAGCTGGTTTAACTTTTCATTCGTTGGTATTTCATTTGCCAGCGCATCACCTGGCATCATCAGCGACGCGACAAGAAGCGTCGGGACGCTCCATACAATCTCTCTCAGTGTTAAACGCATTTTTCATCCTCACACTACTCTTTCTAGGAAATCAAAAGAATTGATTTCCATAATGGAGAACCCCTATACAGCGGCTCCAAGCATAGAATGCCAGGACAGGATGAAAATCTAATGACGGTTTTAGCGGATGCACAAAAAAACAGGGTTAAGCTCTTATTAAGGGAATCGCTTTAGAACTATTAGCTTTGGCACCATTTTTATCAAACTATTTAAGCAACCCCATTTTGCCCATGTCTACGCCTTGAACTATCTACTTTGGCTTCTAACTAAAATGCGATCGCTCCTTTTCTTTGGTATAGCGGCGTTAGGTGAGATTTCTGGCTGTTATGCCTTCTGGGCATGGCTCCGACTCGGAAAAAGTATGCTCTGGGTGCTTCCAGGATTAATTGCTCTAGCCATCTTTGCGATCGCCCTCACCCAAATTGAAACCTCCAACGCCGGGAGAGCCTTTGCTGCCTATGGCGGAATTTATATTCTTTCGGCAATTATTTGGTTGTGGACTGTGGAAGGAGTCAAACCTGATCGCTGGGATTTATTGGGTGTAGCAGTTTGCCTCATCGGTACAGTGATTATTATGCTGGCTCCTCACAGAATCTAAATGTGCAGCGATGTCTTGATATAAGTTCATCACATGAGCATCCGCAAGGCTGTAATATACGTTGCGCCCCTCTTTGCGATAATTGACCAACCGCATCGATTTCAAAATGCGGAGATGGTGCGACACGGCTGATTCACCGATTTTTAAGCTTGCTGCCAAGTCACACACGCACAATTCCTGATGCGTCAGTGCCGAGAGCACCCGCAGTCGATTTGGGTCTGCCAAGACAGCAAAGAATTCTGCCATCCGTTGGGCTTCTGGCATCGGTAGGATCTCTGGCTGCACCTGCCGTACCGCTTCCAGGTGAACGAGATGAGCTTCACATTCCGGTGCATCCGACTCTTGAAGCAGTGGGACTAGATTTTTGCGGCTAGGCATAGGACAAATTAGGGTGACGACTGTGAACAAGATAATTTTGCTCAATTCCAGTATAAAGCTAAGAATAGTTATCATTCTATATATGAATATACTTTCAGATGTCAAGAGTTTTGGTCTACAATTATCAAAATAATCTTCAATCTGATTTGGCAACCTGCTATGACTCAAACTCCAGCGCTAAAGACTCAGCAGATGCAAGTGGGCGGTATGGACTGCTCCAGTTGCGCGATGAAGATTGAAGGCAGCGTCGAGAAATTGCCGGGGATTGCTGAGGTATCGGTCAACGTGGCAATAGGGCGAATGGTTGTGTCCTACGATCCGCAGGAAGTCAGTGAGGCGGAAATTCAAAAGCAAGTGACGAGATTGGGTTACACCGTTGCGATCGAGCAGTCCCGCACGCTTACTTCATCTCATGCTTCCACAAATGGTCATGTTGACGACGATCACGATCAGGACGACGGACACGATCACGGGCACAGTCATGGCTCTGGCGAATTTAACTTAAAAAAAGAACTCCCTCCCGTGTTACTCGCGATCTCATTATTTGCGATCGGCATCATTTTTGAGGAACCCTTACACAACACGCCCTACAATATCGGCGAACTTGCCGTGTTTATCCCTGCCTACCTGCTTAGCGGTTGGTCGGTGTTGAAGACGGCTGGACGCAATATTCTGAGAGGGCAGATTTTTGATGAAAACTTTCTGATGACGATCGCAACACTGGGAGCCTTTGCGATTCATCAGTTTCCAGAAGCGGTTGCTGTGATGTTGTTTTTCAAAGTGGGTGAGTTGTTTCAGGAGTATTCCGTTGGGCGATCGCGGCGATCGATTAAAGCGTTATTGGAGGTTCGCCCCGATAGTGCCAATTTGAAAGTAAATGGCACTATCAAACAGGTGGCTCCTGAAACGATCAATGTGGGCGATCAAATTTTGGTGAAGCCAGGTGAGAAAGTGCCGTTGGATGGCGAAATTCTAGAGGGCAACTCTCAAGTGGATACCTCTGCATTGACGGGTGAGTCAGTTCCCCGCATTGTCAACATTGGAGATCCGATTCTGGCAGGCATGATTAACAAGTCGGGCGCTCTTACCATTCGAGTCACAAAACTGTTTGGCGAATCGTCGATCGCTAAAATTCTTGACCTGGTTGAAAATGCCACCAGCAAGAAGGCAGACACCGAAAAATTTATCACTAAGTTTGCCCGCTATTACACGCCAGTAGTGGTATTTCTGTCACTGGCAGTTGCCATATTGCCACCGCTCTTGATTCCAGGCGCAAATCGCTCCGATTGGATTTACCGTGCCTTAATTTTGCTCGTCATTTCTTGCCCCTGCGGATTGGTGATCAGCATTCCTCTCGGCTATTTTGGTGGCATTGGGGGAGCCGCCAAGCGCGGGATTTTAGTCAAAGGCTCCACTTTCCTAGATGCACTCACAGCCGTCAAAACAGTTGTATTCGACAAGACTGGAACTTTGACGAAAGGAACGTTTAAAGTCACGCAAATTGTCACGAGAAATGGGTTTTCGGAAGCAGAACTGTTGGCGTTAGCGGCGAACGCTGAAGCGAACTCTAACCATCCAGTGGCTCAATCGATTCGAGAGGCTTACGGGCAACCGATTAACGAGTCCGACATCAAGGATTACGAAGAAATTGCAGGTCATGGCATCCGGGCGAAAGTTCAGAACAAGGTAGTTTTGGCAGGCAACGATCGCTTGTTGCATCGAGAGAACATCGACCACGATATCTGTGATGTAGCTGGAACGGTGGTTCATCTAGCAGTGGATGGACGCTATGCCGGATACATTCTAATTGCCGACGAAATTAAAGAAGATGCGGCTGAAGCAATCCGTGACTTGAAAAAAGCTGGAGTAGAGCGAACCGTGATGCTGACGGGTGACAATGAGGTCGTCGCCAAACGTGTCGCTGGTCAATTGGGCTTAGATGCTTACTTTGCAGGTTTGTTACCTGAAGACAAAGTGGGAGCGATCGAGAAACTACTGGATCGCTCTGGCAAGAAGAAGGTTGTTTTCGTCGGCGATGGCATTAATGATGCTCCCGTGATTGCGAGAGCTGATATTGGCATGGCAATGGGCGCATTGGGGTCTGATGCCGCGATCGAAACGGCGGACGTGGTGTTAATGACGGATGCTCCGTCCAAAGTGGCAGAAGCCATTCAGGTTGCCAGAAAAACTCGCAGAATTGTGGTGCAAAACATCGTGATGGCAATGACAATTAAGGGAATTTTCATCGTGTTGGGAACATTCGGATTGGCAACATTATGGGAAGCTGTATTTGCTGATGTTGGTGTGGCGCTGTTAGCCATCTTTAATGCCAGTCGAGTCCTAAAATAAACAGGATGAGATTTTTTGACCAGGTGAACCATCCCGACTTGCTGCACTCTCAACGAATGTCTCAGCGGCTCTGGCTCGTTCTAGGGCTGCGGTTTGTGTTGTTTCTAGCCGAGTTGGGGGTTGGCTTATGGAGTCGAAGTCTGGCATTGTTGGCAGGTTCAGGACACCTGCTTTCAGACTTGCTGACTTTGGGATTAACTTTGCTCGCCGCCTATGTTGCCAAAAGCCAAGCAAGAACAGGCAAAGCTGTAAAAGAGAATCGACTGGAAGGTTGGGTGGCGTTGGTGAATGGAGTCAGTCTGGTAGTGATCGCCCTGCTGCTGATCTACGAAACGATTGAGCATTTGCACCATCACCCATCAGAATTGAGTCTAGGATTACCCGTTCTCCTTGTTGCAGTCCTGGGTGTCGTGATTAATGGCATCACCACTTACCTGCTCCATCGGGATCAACATCACAGTTTGAATGTGCGTGGCATTTTTCTGCATCAAGTTGCCGATGTCGCAGGAGCCGTCAGCATTTTACTTTCAGCCTTGGTGATCTATCTGTTTCACTGGACTTGGGCAGATGCGGCGACAAGTTTGTTTGTTGCCTTTCTGATTATGGTGAATGCGCTACCGCTCTGCCGAGATAGCCTTCGAGTGCTAGCTGGACGACCCCCAAAAGTTCTCAGATGAAGAATCTACTTCTCAAGTTGTAGTTGTTGGATGAATGCTACAGTCTGCTGGTAACTATCGCGATCGCCCTGCTGCTGAAACAACTCGGCAGATTTTCGCAAGTCAGTTAGCGCTGCTGACTTGTCCTTGAGTTGTGAGTAGAGAATACCGCGATTTCCATAGGCTTCAGCAAGAGTGGGATTCAGCTTGATGGCTTGAGTAAAGTCTGAGATCGCGCCCTTCGCGTCTTGCAAAGCAGTTCGAGCTTTCCCCCGGTTGTAGTAAGCATCCGCATAGTCAGGCTTTGTTTTGATTGCCTGATCCAGATCCTCCATAGCAGCTTGTAAATTGCCCATTCCGGCATACACCACACCTCGATTGTTATAAGCCGCTGCATAATCGGGTTTAAGCCGAATTGCTTCAGTCAGGTCAGCCAGTGCATTGGGGAAATCGCCAATGTCCGATCGCGCTTCGCCTCGGTTGTAAATCGCTTTGGCGTTCTTGGGATCAAGTCGTGCCGCTTGGTCAAAATCGGCAATTGCCCGTTTATAATCCCCTAAATCGTGATGAGCCAGACCTCGGCTGATGTATGCATTCGTCAGCTTGGGGTTTGCTTGCAGGGCAAGAGTATAATCTGCGATCGCGTCTTTGAGTTTTCCCTGTTTGGCTTTCTCAATGCCTCGATTCAGCAACTCGACAGAACTCACCTGAACAACTGGAGCCTGCTTAGACTGGGCGTGTAAAGTCGGAGGCAGGGCAACCGTCAGCCCTAGTATGCCAAGCATTACAGTAATCTTAGAAACAGGATTCATAGAAAAAACTCCTTACCACAGCTTTATCCTAACGAAAGCGCCTGTATTTGGACTTGATATCCCTCTATGACTGAAGCAAAGGTACGACAACAATACGACCAGATGGCAGCAACCTATGACTGGCGGTGGAGCCGCTATGTCTCTAATACGCTATCGTTCCTCAAAAACTGGGCACAAATTCCATCAACTGCACGAGTGCTGGACATTGCCTGTGGAACTGGGGAATTTGAACACATGCTGGTCACTGATAATCCTGATCAGGCAATGGTTGGGGTGGATATTTCCGAAAAGATGCTGGCGATCGCTCAGCAGAAATGTCATGCTACTTGACAGCGATGTGAAGTCAGAAAATCCATTTCTATACTCGCTGAATGACTGGGCAAATAGTTGATTCAGAATACTCAGGGATAACTTCCCAACCTGAAAGCAATCCCTCCAACTCTAGCTTAAGAATCTGTAGCTGCTGGATTTGCCGATCAATGTCAGCAACTTTATCCTGCAATTTCACCCGGACGTGATCACACGGTAAATCGCCCTGGTCATGCACCTCCAAAAACTCTTTAATTTCTGCCAGACTCAATCCAAGACTTTGGGCACGTTTGATGAAGCTGAGGCGGGTAAAAATATCCACGTCAAATAGTCGGTATCCTCCTTCTGTTCTACCCGTAGCCTTGAGCAAACCTAGTAGTCTGTCAAGAAAGAATTGATGGATAGAGACGCTTGAGTTTGATGCGGGCATCTTGAGTCGTAAATTGCC
>NZ_JBFPDP010000022.1:0-86959 GCF_040830845.1 Sivoneniella epilithica UHCC 1019 | reverse complement strand
AAACTTTCATTTATGTTGCCATGATTCGTCTGATGCTCAGGCGGCTAGCGTAGCCCCTAACTTCTCAGACATCCTCTTAGACGCTCTGACTCAATAGGAGATCTCGCTTGTTCATTAGCTAGGCAACGACAGGCAGATTTCACAATTATTTCTAGTACTGCTTTGTTTAACCAACTTCCAAATCTTAAAGGTAGTCGATATTTATTGTTTGCTACTCATCCTATGCTTGAAGTGGAAGAGCATTTTAGTCAAAATGGGGCTTCATATTTAACTTTCTATGCTTTTGGTGATGATTTAAGTACACCAATCCAACCCAACGGCTATTCTGCTGATTATGTCAATAGGGTGATTCAAATACTTGAACGAGAGGCTACTCAACCTAATTTAAGTGAATTGGATCATTTACTATTTGAGCAAGCTAGACAAGTGGGAAAGAAGATATCAGAAGAGTGGCTAAGTAAATCTAGAATCTTGCCTAAGCTTGGGCAGCAGCAATATTTCTTACCGATCCCTGTAGCATTGGTAGCCATTATCCATGCCAGTCTTTAGATTCGCCTTTAGTTATGGCATAATGATGCACTGGTGCGGACTGAACATAGTCCATCAGTATTTAACTAAAGTTACTTGGTTGTAGCCTTCACCGATCGCAGTTCTCCTACTACTCACCTTTAGACATCTTGGTTTCCAAGCCGGTTCCGGTCAAACACGCACCTGTCAGATTGGTTCCTGATAGATTAGCATTCTCCACATCCGCACAGAGGAGGTTTGCGCCTGCCAAATTCGCGCCTGCCAGATTTGCACCCACCAAATTCGCTTCTTCCAAATTTGCCTCGCTGACGATCGCGCCTTGAAGGTCAGCCTGCATCAGGTTTGCGCCGTGCAGATTGGCACTGCTGAGATTGGCACCGCGCAGATCGGCACCGCGCAGATCGGCACCTTGCAAGTTACAGCCCATCAAGTTTGCGCCACTGAGAAACGATCCGGCAAGGGTGGCTCTGGTCAGGCGCGATCGCATCAAGTTTGCGCCCCGCAGATTCGCTCCGCGCAGGTCAGCCTCTGTCAGGTCAGCCTGCATCAAGTTTGCGCCCATCAGCGTCGCCCGCAGATCTGCCTTAATCAATTGGCAGCCCAGCAGATTTGCGCCTTCCAAAGAAGCTCCGGTAAGCTTCGTATGTTTCAGGTCGGCACCCATGAGTCGCGCGCCAGTCAAATTCACGCCTTGCAACGCTTTTCCTGATAAGTCAGCTTCTTCTAAATCGGCACCGGGTAAGTATTTCACGTCTGAAGATTGAGTTGCGGAAGATTGAAGATCGAGAGTCATAGAAAGATCAGTATAGTGAAGTAAGGAATGAAAATTTAATAAATCCGGGATTTGGTAGGGGCGCGGCATTCGGCAGATGATTCTCTGGCACTTTCAAGGAGTTTTTACCGAATGCTGCGCCCGTACAGGTGAAATTTAATCCACGATCCTAAGAGCGAGAAATGAGAGCTTCGTCGTGGGAATCCAACAGCCACAGTCCGGCGGAAATTTTAGGCAGACTTACCGGTAGGCTGAGTCCTTGTTGCAGACCAGACACTAGCAAGGTCAGAGTATCCACCAGTTTTGGATCCCAGCGCTGGCTTTGTTCTTTGTGGCATTGCGCTAGGGCGATCGCCAAACAATCTTCTAGGCTGGAAATCCCCTCTGATCGGGCACGTTGATCGGCGACCTGCTGTTGGAAAGCCGCCACTAACCCTAATATCCGAGATTCCAAAGGAATTTCATCCCCTGCTAAACCGCCAGGTTTTCCGGAGCCATCCCACTGTTCGCTCAGGTGAGTAATGATCGTGGCGATCGCCCGTAGCTGCGGCATAGTGCGAAGTACCTGGGCACCCGGCACTAAGGGGCAACAAGGCGCATCAATGGCTTGCTCTTCAGGATAGCGTCCAAAACTGCTACTCGTGAGCATGGATGTAGAAGACTGCAAGGGAGCCAAGCGGTGGAGTAAACTTGCGAGTTTTAGGCGATTTAATTGCCATACCGGAAGATCTAAAAACTGCCCCATTGCCTCAACCAAGGTGGCAACTTCAGCGGCAGCATTGGGGTTGAGCGCATCGGCTTGATCCGTTAGTTGCGCCATTCGCAAGAAAGCCTGCACCTCATTGGATAGCAGGTTGCTATCTAGAATTTGGGGTTGCTCAACGGTGTGATAGGCAGCCGTGCTGATGATGTGGCTATCCTGCAAGTAATCCACGACGCGAGAGACAATGGGTTCCAGGGGATCACGTTGTTCAATCGGCGCGGAGCGAATCGCCTGAATATGGTTTGTTAACGTATCCGCTAGTGTTGGATTGTAGCTGCGAAGATGGGCGATCGCCAGTTCCATCGTTTCTTGTACTAAGTCGGCTTCAAATGTCCAAAAGCCATAAAACTTACGTTCTAGATCAACCGTAGGAACGCCTTGTTTGCCATAATCGGCTGCGGTTAGCTCCTGACACAGCACCATGGCGGAATAGGTGGGAGCCAAAATCATCAAATGCCATTCCTGCGCTACCGGATCATCGGCGTTGAGGCTAACCAGATCCACATTTTGACGTTGGCTCGTGGGATGTTCACCAAAGCCGCTGTCGGGTGCCGCCATGATCACGACTTCCCGCGATCGCTGTGCCAAATCAGCATAGCGATCAGCTTCTTGCAAATACCATTTGCCCCGCTGAAACGCTGTAATTACTAACGGCTCACTGCTACAGGTGAGAATACAATCCTCTAACGCATGGCAGAGCGCCACTAGCGTATTTTTGTAATACACCCCAAAGTTCAGCGATCGCTGGTTTCCTTGCCCCGACTGGTGCGCCGCCTTCAACTGATAGAGGATTGAACCTTCAAGCATGGTACAAAGAGTTTCCTAAACTGACAGTAATAATTCCTTCGATTTTTGCTCAATCGGAGCCGACAGCGCCTCTTCCAAATCCGCCCGTCCCAAACGCTCTTCCAAAATATTCATCACCTCGCGCCCAAAATCATTGGGATTCCGCCGCCACGCTTCTAGGCAAACATTGCCAAAGAAAGAGCCGAGGGGTTGAGGATTCCAAAGGAGCTTGTGAACTGTCCAGGGCTTCACGTTCATCGGATCGTAACCGGGACGCAGAATGTCATTTTTGAAGGCATATTCTTCCAGATGAGTGTGCGGCTGCAAACCAATGAAGAAAATGGCAGGCTCCACTTTATCGGCACCCAAAATGCTTTCCAGTTCGCGATGATAGGCGATCGTTTGACGAATGGTATCGAAAGTTTCGTCAATCACGTTGAACGAATAGTTGACGGATACTAAATCGTTGAACCCAGCAGTCTTCAAATCGCGACAGTTTTGCAAAACGGTGCGGAGGTTGTACCCCATTCTCATTTTACGAACAAGTTCTTGAGAACCGCTAGTAATGCCGATTTCAAAGTAGTTCATGCCCGTTTTCACCATCAGGTCACACAGATGGGGCGTGAGGTTATCGGCACGAATGTAAGCCGCCCAGTGGATGTCTTTCATGCCGGCATCCAATACTTTTTGCAGCAATTCCACCACGTCATCCATATATTTACGGGCGGGAATCAGTTGGGCATCGGTGAACCAAAAGTTACGAATGCCGCGATCGTACAACTGGCGCATTTCAGCCACCACTTCATCGGATGGGTTAATCCGGACTTGCTTGCCTTCGATCACCGTGTAGATGCAGTAGCAGCAGTTATGAGGGCACCCGCGTTTCGTTTGCACCCCTACATAAAAGTCTTCGGCTTCCAGGTAATAATCAAACTCTGCCCAAATCGTTTCGATGTAGCTGTAATTACAGGCAGTTTTTTCGATCGCCGCTGGAACTTCATGAATCAGGCGATCGCGGGGGCTAGTTTCTCCCACAATGTAGCAGCGCTCTTGAGCTAAACTTTCGCCGCGCACGATTCGTTCTAACAGCGCTTCACCTTCGCCCACAGAAACAATGGAGCCTTTGGGTAAGCTTTTACCGAGTTGTTCATAAAACACGCTAACCGCACCGCCGCCCACAACCACTTTTGCGGCGGGTTGATATCTCTTTGCCCGTTTAGTGCCGCGCTTGATCAACCCTAGATTGCGCCATAGTTCACCGTAATATCCTGTGGCAATGCGGGTTAAACCAAACGCACCGCGCAATTTGACAATGGGATTGAGCGAGTAAAAGAATTCAAAGGTGTATTGCAGCGGATTACCACCGCGTCCACCCACGGGCGCATAAATCTGAATATCTCGCCAAGAGAACACAATCAAACTGGGCTGAAATTCATCGATACAGTCATCTAAAGCACTGGCATAGTCGAGCGGGGGCACAGTACCCAAATCAAAGATGCGCTGTTGTACTGTGGGAAACTGCTTGTGGACATGATCTGCCAGGTAAACAACGCCAATGGGAAAAATTGGATTGCAGGGGAGGCGAACGTAGAGAATCCGACTTTCCATAGCGGGCACTTTAAGGTGGGATTTCTAAAAAGAATAATTTCTGAGTTTATGTCACACAACTTTACGATACCACTGACTTTAGTGACCTGGACAGACTTGCTGGGAATTGTTGACCCAATTTTTTCATTCAGCCCAATCTAGGGAAAGAAAAATTGGAAAAAGATGAGTTCTAGAAAAAATGTAATTCTAGTGATGGTTAGTGATTGGATTTACAACTAGCCGCGATCGCCAATGTTAAGGTGAAGCATGTTTTAAACACCCTTTAGCGCACCCTACCGGATATGGCTCAAATTTTTGATCCCCTACCTTCTGATCAGCGCAGTGCAATTACTTGCTGCTATGTCAACGCTACGAGCCGTATGCAGATTGCTCGAATTACCAACATTCCAAACTGGTATTTTGAACGGGTCGTCTTTCCA
This sequence comes from Sivoneniella epilithica UHCC 1019, assembly GCF_040830845.1. NCBI lineage: Bacteria > Bacillati > Cyanobacteriota > Cyanophyceae > Leptolyngbyales > Leptolyngbyaceae > Sivoneniella > Sivoneniella epilithica. The sequence goes on along the minus strand of NZ_JBFPDP010000022.1, from coordinate 82,083 downwards.
GGGCAGCGATTAATTTTTGAAACCATGCCAGACTCATTGCTGGAAATTCACTGTGGCATGATGGCAAGCGCGATTCTAGCTGATACGATTCCCTGCGATCGCTTGCAAGTTGAAGATGAAATCATTTCACTGTTCACGCCCGATCATGAACAGCGACTGGAAGAACTCAACGACGGGTTAGGATCGCCCCCGCCTCTGATCACCAGTTCCACTCCAATCACCACTTGAAGGCAGTTTATACACTGCTATAGCCACGCCCTAACGCCTGTCGAAAACTAGTACGCAACTCAAAACTCAAAACTGCCTAAGCAAAGGTTGCTGGAGTTACCCTAAACTCTACTAGCCTCATGCTTTTGGTTGAATCACTGATTCACTTTTTCCCTGATACTAGAGTGGAACTGATCGTGTTCAGGGAGGAATCACTGTGCTATCCAAAGGTTTTGAAGTTGAGATTTATACCAGTACTCCTGAGGGCGATGCTGTTGGGCTTTCTGACAAAATTGTGGCGGCATTAGATGGGTTTGTGCGCGAACCTGATAGCCGCAACGTGGAGTACACAACTCCGCCCTGTCATCGCTATGAAAGGCTTCTGTGCGACTTGCTGCAACCCCGGTTTAAGTTACGCAACTATTTAAGACAGTTAGGAGACTACACGTTGCTACCAGGTAGCACTTTGGCATTAGGCGGCAGCGATCGCTTCATGCGTTCCGATCCTGGAAATCCTTACCATACCTATATTGAGCAGACCTACGGCACTAAGGTTGTTACTGCTAGCATTCACATCAATATTGGTATTTCTGACTTAGAAACGCTGATGCGGGCTTGTCGATTGGTGCGAGTGGAAGCGCCTTTGATCTTAGCCTTAACTGCCTCATCGCCATTTTTGAACGGAGCCGCAACGGGCTATCATTCCACCCGCTGGAGCCTGTTTCCTAAAACTCCCGCCCATGTGCCGCTGTTTGAAAGCCATGCTCACTTCATCCGCTGGACAGAACAGCAACTCGCCGCAGGCACCATGCAGAATGTGCGTCATTTGTGGAGTTCGGTGCGCCCCAATGGCGATCGCCGTCCCTACAATCTCAATCGGGTAGAGTTGCGAATTTGCGACTTGGTAGTAGACCCGCTTTCTCTACTGGGAATCACCGCCCTGCTGGAAGCCCGATTATTGCAAGCGATCGCCAATCCCGGTCTAGATCCGTTACAAATGAGCCAACTTTCTAATGATGATTTGATTGCCCTCACGGATGCCAACGAACTCGCTGCTGGCAAGCTTAGCCTAGAGGCTGAACTACGTCACTGGCAAGATGGTCGCCCAATCATTGCCAGAGATTGGATTGAGCAACTTTATCAGGAAGTCTGGGATACTGCCAAAAAACAAGGCTTTAGCTGCTTTTTGTCACCCCTAAAAAAGATTTTACGAGACGGCAACGAAGCTCAGCGTTGGCTGAAACTACACGAACAGGGACTGCCTGTACGCCAAGTCATGCAGCAAGCGATTCGAGACACTGCTGCGATGGAATTGGCATTGGAAGACGAGTTGTGCAGTTCATTAGTAGCGTAAAAGAGGGCGAGGGGCGAGGGGCGAATTGCGGATTACAGAATTACGTTTGTGTAATATTTTCGTGAAAAATATGGTGTTTCTTGAAGGCTCCATAGAATTATGGAACGAAAAAGGATGATGGATTGACATTCGACACTCAACATTCCTTTCTACTCCCTCTCCGCTTTCTCCCAGCAGTGATGTGGAGTTTGCCAGTCACCATGGGGAACGCTGATCACTCCTTTGGCAAGTAAAGCTACTTTGCCATTTGGGGCGATCGCCCAGCCTTGAGCTTCTGTAATTAGAAGGGGTGATGAGGGGTTGGGTAAATCCCCTGGCAATCTTACACTTTCGGGTTTGGTAGTTTGTATTTCTGCTAATTCCACCAAGGGGCGATCGCCCCCAAATGCCTCATTGGGACTCTCTGGTAGCCCACCGCGCCCCGTGACCACAAAGCGACTTTCTTTCTTGGCTGCTTGTCTTCCGACTGAACATCCCACCGCGATCTGATTGGATGGGTCAACTAGATTGACTGAAAAAGCTGCTAACCCTCGGCTAGGGTCGATGTTGAGCGTGTTAATGGTGACGGTGCCGCTAATGCCGAGTTGAGAACTGGCAGTAATATCGCTAAAGGGCGTTAATTTAGGTTGAAATCGCAGCCCGTATATCGCGTTTGTAGTGATATTAATTTTGCCGCCATTCCCAGAGAAGGCATTCGCGGTGATATCGCTGTTTTCACCCAGTACCCCAATGATAAAGGGCGCTCTAATGGTAATATTGCCGCCATCACCGCCTGCCTGGGTCGTTCCAGCGCTGGCAGAGATCAGGCTATCCCGCCGCAGGAGTAACAGGCGATCGCTCTCAATAGTGATATTGCCTCCTTGGTTGGTGGCGGTTTCTGCCGTAATAAACGCCTGCTGATTCAGGGTTAGCTGACCCGCCTGAATCGCAATGCTGCCACCCTGTCCAGTGCCTTGACTTCCTGCCGCAATTCCAGCTTGATTTTCAATCAATGTGGTGCCTGCATTCACAAAAATATTGCCACCGTTGCCTGTAGAACCTGCGATCGTGCTAGCAAATAAGCCCGTATTTCTATCCGATAGCATCAAGTCAGATGCGCTTACTGTGATGTCTCCCGCCCGTCCACTGCCGGATGTGGTGGTGAGGAGTTGTCCGCCGCTGTTGGCATCCAGGCGATTCGTATTGACTGTGATGCTACCGCCGGGGCTAGCTGTGGTGGTGGTGGCGTTCAAAGCGGCACCGTTGGAAAGGCGAAAATCTTGGGAAGAAACGGCGATCGCCCCTCCTCTGCCCGTGTTGGAATTGGTTTGGGTGAGCAAGCCACTGCCAGGATCAGCAATATCCACAGTGGCAGCAATCAAATTGATATTCCCAGCATTGCCCAAACCATCAGTTCTCGCCGTCACTTGGGCACCGCCTGTGAGGTTAAATTCGCGAGTTTCCAGATCGATTGAGCGCCCGTTGCCCGTTGAGCCAGCTTCTGCAATCCCCTGAATTTGAGCGCCCTCACCTAGGGAAATGCGATCGCTCGTCTGAATCACAATTCGCCCTGCATTCCCCTGTCCGGCAGTACTGGCAGAAATTTGGGCACTTCCTGCCAGCGATAATGTACCTGCCTTTAAAGTAATCTCTTGACCGCTGCCCATTGCGCCTACCTCCACTCTGCCCTCAATCCGGGCATTGTTTGTCAGCGATACCTCACCCGCCTGCACTTGAATGGTTCCTGTATTCCCCTGTCCGCCTGTACTGGCAGAAATACGGGCGTTGTCAATCACAGTGAGTGCATGGGTGACTAGGGCAATGCTGCCTCCCTGACCGCCTGACCCAGCGCTGGTGTTTGCAAACAAACCGCTGTTGATGCCAGCTAAGGTAATCTGATTGGCAGGGCGAGTGGGACTGCCTACTGTAATGTCTCCGGCGCGTCCATTGCTGGAAGTCGTGGTGCGGAGTTGTCCACCCTGCGAGGCATTCAGGGTGTTGACATTGACGGTAATATTTCCGGCGTTGCCCTGACCGTCGGTGCTGGCGGATAATCTGGAATCATGGGTAAGATTGAGCGATCGCGCCGTCAGGTCAATCGTTCCCGCATTGCCGATCGCATTGGGCTGTACAGAGGTCGAGATTTCACTCTTGTTAGCCAGCGAAACGTCGTTATCTACCTGAATTGTTACGCCTCCCGCGTTTCCTTGTGCCGCTGTGCTGGCAGAAATCGTGAACTGATCCAGAGACAGGCTTCCCGCTTGAATGGAAATATCCGCCGCATTGCCAATGCCTGCAACGGCGCTGGTGGCAACCCCAGAACTCAGGGTTACAGCATCTCTTGCCTGAATCCTAATCCCTCCGGCATTTCCTTGTACCTGCGCGAATGAACTCAAAACACTGCCATTCAGTACAGACAAGGTGCCCGTGGCGATCGCAATTCGTCCCCCGTTTCCCCGTTGCTCTGCCTGGGAAATCAACCGCGCCTGATTGGTCACTAATAATGACCCTGAATTAATCACAATATCCCCCGCGTTCCCTCCAACTGGATTTTGGAAACCAACCAAGGTGAAAATGTCGCTACCTCTGCCATCAAACACCACAGCACCTCTGGCGTTAATTCGCACACTTCCCGCATCTCCATCGGCAAAGGTGGCTGTGACCAGTTGACCAATACTGGCATTGGCGATCGCGGGCGGCACCCCTGTTACCGTGACCGAACCCGCATCAATTTGAATATCACCGCCTCGACCCACTCCGCCAAACTCCAAACGGCTCCGAGCAAACCCACCCTCAAACAAAACTCCATCACGAGCGGCGATCGCAATATCTCCGGCGCGTCCCTGTCCTCCGGCAACACTGGAGTTCAGTTCAGAATTGCCATTGACCACCACGGAACCCGCATTGATTGCAATTCCACCACTATTCCCCACCGCCCCACCAAAGATCAAACTACGAACACTGCTGTCATTCGTCACTTGAACGGCATTGGTTGCATTGATTCTGACCTGCCCCGAATTCACCTGACCTAAGGTATTGGACTCTACAAAAGCAAAGTCTAATAAAACCGATTGTCCGGTTAAGGTAATGCTGCCTCCCGTCGCACCAGGGAGATTTCCAGAGCTATTGTTGAAAATATCCGCCGCCAAAAGAGCTAGATTTGCTTGGCTTGAGAGGTTAACAACGCCCCCCAATGTTCCCTGCGAGGTAATTTCTGCTCCGGGAAACAGGGTCAAATCTCCCTGAGCCAACATCGTAATATTGCCCCCGTTGCCAATCGGAGCCGATGAATTAATCACCCCCGTTCCTGAGATTGCGCCACGAGAATCAATCACCACCGAACTGCCATTGGCTGCCCCAACTAGAATCGAAGCATCAATGTCACCGACCTGAATCGTGCCAGGTAATGCCAGGTTGGGACGATATTGATTCGTCAAAAACACCAGCCCCTCCACATCAGCCGGGGTAAAAATAGTGCCAACGCTAATATCGGCATTGGTGGGATTTGGCGTAAAGAATGCAGGGGCAGTAAAAGCACCCGCGCCCGTCAGTCCAATTGGCGCACCAATCGCAATGGGATCAAGTCCTGCTCGAATATCCAAAGTAGGAGTGGTTTGACCATTGATGTTAACCGTAGCGCCATTAGAAAGGGCGATCGCCTCAACAATGCCATTCACCGGGTCGGCTCCTGTGATGTCAACTAAGCCTGTGATTGTGACGCTTCCCCCGGCAAAAATGTGTAGCGATGCGCCGACATAGCCACCCAACACCACATCCCCATTCGATCGAATGATGGGATCGTGGGGACTGTGCAAAATGCCTGGTTGCCCATCGAGTTGCTCAACTCGCACATTACCCCCAGCAGTATAGTGAGCATCACCGATGATCGCAGTGGCGCTACGGATTACCAGATTTCGTCCTGAAAATAAGCCGCTAGCAGAATGGTTTAGCGCAAAAATATCGACAGTGCGATCGCCTTGAATCAGTAAATCTCTCCCTGATTGGGCTGCGAATGGAGTGGTAACATCTCGAATTTGTACGGTGTCTGATTTCAGGATTAAGTCCCGACCTGCCACCAATTGCCCTTGCAAATCTAAATGGGTTGCTTCTAGGATCAGGTCTTGTTCGGCGGTGAGGTTGCCGCGATTCGTAATAGTGCCAGAGGCAATGCTGCCCGATTGCAGTCCGGGTGTCAGGTTTACCGTGAGTAGTGGGGGGGCTTGAGGATCGGTGGTGCTGAACTCGCTGCCGTCTGGAAACTTGAAACTGTTAGCAGTGCTGGCAACAAAGGAACCGCCAATTTGCAGCCGCGCATTTTGCCCCAATATAATGCCGTTAGGATTCAGCAGAAATAGACTAGCGGTGCCGTTAGCTTTGATTAATCCGTCAATGTTGGAAAGGGTATTCCCCGTTACCCGCGTCAAAATAGTTTGGATTTGGGGCGCGTTATTAAACCAGGCAGAGCCACCCGTGGGAATAGAAAATTCACGAAAGCTATGGAATAGATTCACGCCGCGCACGGTGCCGCCGTTTATCTCACAGGTAGTACAGCCGCTCGTAACGCTGGAGTTGACTGGCAGTGTGGCATCAGGAATAATTTGCGCCTGAACAGAAAAATCCGGAAGGAGGGGAGCGATTTGTAAAACGATCTCTATGGGAAGCGCAATTATTCCAGCCAGCCAACGCCAAGCAACAATAGCCTTCATGGTAAATTCCAACCTTTCAGAAGAATTTACCGACACTCTAGCCACATCCGATTCAGAAATACCACGGTGCCAGAAGTTTTTTTACAATTCGCTAGAATTCAACGATCACGGGGGTATGGTCGCTGGGTTGTTCTAGTTTGCGGGGTGCTTTATCGATCGCGCAGGCGATCGCTTTCTCATACAGGTCAGGCGATAGGTAAATGTGATCAATTCGCCAGCCTAAATCACGCCGAAACGCCGCCGATCGATAATCCCACCAGCTAAAGTGTCCGCCGTCTTTAACAAATTTGCGAAACACATCCGCCAAGCCCAACCGCAAAATCACTTGCAGCGCCACCCGTTCCAGATCCGTTGCCATCACCTGATTCACCCGTCCGGTAGGATCATGAATGTCGATGTCTTCTAGGGCAATATTAAAGTCGCCGCAGACTAACAGGTGATTGGGTTCTAGCATCAGCGCTTTCAGATAATCATGCAGCACTTCCAACCAGCGCAACTTGTAAATATACTTTTCGCTGCCCACGGCTGACCCATTGGGCACATACAAATTCACCACGCGCAGATCGCCAATAATCCCCGTGATCACCCGTTTTTGCTGATCAAACTCAGCGACGCGATCGCCCAAAATTGGCGCAAACCCTCGGCTCACATCGCTCAATGGCTCCCGGCTTATTATCGCAACACCGTTATAGCTGGGCTGCCCAAAAATCGCTGCGTGATAGCCAATTTCTGTAAAAGCATCACGCGGAAACTTCTCATCTACTACCTTAGTTTCCTGCAAACACAGGACATCTACTGAAGTGGTTTTCAACCAGTCTGTGGTGTGGGGCAGACGGGTACGAATTGAGTTGACATTCCAGGTAGCAATTTTCATTAAGCAAAGGACGATTCGTGAAATGTTTGCGAAGCTTTCCACAGAATCCTACAGGAATCGCGGTCAGCTTTTTGAGAATAGCAGCGAAAGCGATGGTCATTTAGCTAACTCTACCAGCGGATTACTAAGAGCACACGGAAACTCCTGCCTGATCATCGGGTAATAGAGATCGCCGGAAACCTTGACCTTTGTTCCGAACCCCGCCACTTGACCGTTCGCTATGTTCACCTTGAGGTCTTTGTCCCTGTACATCTCGGGTATGGGTCCAATCTGGTTGGGCTGGCTCCCGATCTCGGTGGACACTCCAACGGGCTTGCCGTTGAATTCAGTTGTTGGGTAAAGCCGGAGTATCGCGCCTGTTTTTGGGTTGACCTTTTCGGGCAAGCGCAGATAGCCCTTCACGGCGACGCGCTTACCGTCGTTTGCTTTATCGCAAACCGTGGCGAAGCCTTTTACTTCACCAACGGTTAGGGGCTTTTTTTCACTGCTACCGCACGAGATGAGCGCGGTAGCAACCAAGCTGAGGGCGATAAGGCTACGCAGTGTCATGATGTTCCTCCTGAGTGAATGTTCTGACGAGGCTAAGGTAAGCAAATAAGCGGAAGGGCGATCGCTCCTAACTTTTTCCACCGGTAAACGCCACGCCTTGAATAAAGTAGCGGTTGAAAAAAGCGTATACCGCTAAAGCAGGTAACGTGAAAATCATGGAGGCTGCCATGATGTAATTCCAATAGCTGATGTATTGCCCTTTGAACGCATTTAAGCCGAGTGGCAGCGTAAACATTTCGGAATCAGAAAGAATCACTAGTGGCATGAGAAATTCATTCCAGGAACCCATAAAAACAAAAATTGTTTGAGCCGCTAATGCGGGTTTGGCAAGGGGTAGAACAATTTGAAAAAAGGTGCCAAAACGACCCAAGCCATCGAGTGCGGCGGCTTCTTCTAGCTCTTTGGGAAAGTTGATAAAAAACTGCCGCATCATAAAAATAAAGGTGGCATTGATAGCGGATGGCACAATTAATCCTTGATAGGTATTGAGCCATCCGAGCGATTTGAGAATCAGAAATTTAGGCAATAGCGTAATTTGTCCGGGCACCATCAGCACTGCCAGAATCAGAAAGAACCAGAACTGATTGCCGGGAAAGCGAATTCGTGCCAGGGCATAGCCTGCCATTGAATTAAACAGTAAGTTGAGAAGGGTGACGGAAATGGCGGCGATCGCGCTGTTCATCAACCAGCGACCAAACAATGGTTCTTGCACAAAAATCGTTTGATAGTTCGCCCATGTCCACTGTTTAGGAATTAAACTCAAGCCGCCTGCTGAAATTTCAGCAAGAGATTTGAAAGATGCTGACAACGCCCAAGCAAACGGCAGCAAGGTAATCAGCGTGTAGATCGCTAAAAACAGATATAGGACTGCGGTTAATCCACGCATGGCTTTCATTGAAAGTTCCTAATCGAAGCGTTCTTCTTTGAACAAAGCTCGTTGAATAATTGTTGAAGTCATCAATATAACCGCCAAAATCAACGTGAGCGCTAAGGCATAGCCCATATCTAGATTTTTGAAGGCATATTGATAGATCAACAGCACGATCGTTAGGGTTGAATCATTGGGTCCTCCAGAACCCGCAGAGAAAATATACGATTGGTCAAAAAGTTGAAACGTGCCAATGATTCCCATGACAATGACAAAAAAAGTAACGGGTTGTAAGAACGGGAGAGTGATATGCAGAAATTTCTCCCAAGGGTTGGCTCCATCCAACGTCGCCGCTTCATATAACGTCTCTGGAATTCCTTGGAGCGCTGCCAAATAAATCACCATAAACAACGGCGCGGTTGACCAAATATTCATGATCATAATCCCCTTCAATGCGACATTGGGGTCGCCTAACCAGTTGTAGGTTGGTAAATGGAAAAAACTCAGCAGGCTATTGAGCAAGCCATTTGAGTTATAGATCCACATGAAGATTAACGTTAGAACAGCCGATGAGGTAACGGTGGGCAGAAAAAAGGCAACCCGAAACCACGATCGCCCCTTAATTTGGCTATTCAAAATCAGGGCAAGCATCAGCGCTAGGATTGTTTGAACAGGCACGACGATCGCCACATAGTCAGCCGTATTTTTGAGGGCAATCCAAACGCGATCGTCTTGGGCAATTCGGGCAAAGTTTTTTAGCCCGGTAAACTGATAGCTGACATTCCCTAAAAGCTGGACTTTTTGAAAGGCGAGCGTCACGGCATAGGCGATCGGCAGGATCAAGAATACTCCAGCAATCAAAATTGTTGGAGCCATAAACAGATAGCCTGTCACAGGCTCTTCTGAAACCCGTTTTTTCCAGCCAGCTTTGTTCAACTCATTCATCCTGATCACTTCCCATCTTTTGGATCTCCGACTCCTTCAATAAGTCGAAGATCTAGCCCTTACTAATTGGCTAAATAAATTTCTCGATTAGCCGTATCCTGAGCTTTTTTCATCGCTTGTGGCAACGGTTGGTCACCTAACAAGGCACTGATAAATTGGTTGTTGAAATTCATCCGAATCGTAGGTAGGTTTTTACCCGCTTGCCAGATCGTGGCATAACTGGCACCTTTGACAAACGGCGCATACAACGGGTTTTGGTGATAGCCCGAATCTGCTAAAACTGAGCGCCGAGTGGGTAAAGCCAATCCTTGTTTTGCCCAGGCTTCCATGCCTTCCGCTCCGGTCAAGTAAGCAATCAGTTTCCAGGCAGCAGCTTTATGTTTGGCTTTACGATTCATCACATAAGCAACCGTGAATGCCATTGTGCCGGGTTTGCCATTGATTGTAGGAATTTCTGCGGTGGCAAAATCAAGATCTGGAAAGGTTTCTTTGAAGTAGGGAATTGCCCAAGTGCCTTCAATGGTCATTGCAACTTTTCCCTGACCCAGCATTTCGCTGCCCGATGTTGCGCCTACGTCGGTGGGTTGGGCTGATGTGCGATCGCGACGATATTGATCAATCACAACTTGCAAGCCTTTTAAACTGTTCGGTTCAGCAAAGGTGGCATACCCATTTGAGTCAATTAGCTGCCCACCAAAAGCTTTCAGCACAAACACTTGCCGCGCTAATTCGGGCGCAAGTCCAAAGCCATATTGATCAATTTTGCCATCCTGATTTTGATCAATGGTCAGGGTTTTAGAAACAGCCATGAATTGATCCCATGTTTTTGGTGGTTGGGCGATTCCCGCCGCTGCAAATGCTTTTTTGTCATAAAACAAGGAAAGCGTTGAGAAATCTTTGGGCAAACCGTAAAGCTTATTGTTGTGTTTAAACGCATTCAACAGTGAGGGTTCAAAATCAGCCAGCTTGAAGGTCGGCGTGATGTAGGGTTCGAGCGGTTCCAGCACGTTATATTGCATCAACAATGGCGCTTCAAGGGCATCTAGATAAAACACATCCGGCGCAACGTCCCCAATGAGGCGAGTTTTGATCACGTCCATATATTCGCTATTGATGACTTCATATTTAACGCGAATACCTGGATTATTCGCCTCAAAATTTTGCAGTACTTGATGTAAAAGCTTCGTTTCATTAGGGTTACTTTGCCAACCGCTTAACGTAATTGTGATCGTTTTGTTGGGCTGAAGTGTATTTTGGTTGCGCGAAAATGGGAGTTGTGGGCGGCAGCTTGTGAGCGCGATCGCTCCAACCCATAAACAACCCAATCCGAACCGTCTCAAGCTGATATTCATAGCGGTTGTTGTCATTACAGCAAACTTAACTGGGTTGGAAGTTGATCCAAAGTGTTCCAGGGAAGCGGCGGCACTGGAGTCCCGTGTTGTTCAAGTAGCTGATGAAAAATGCGGGCATTGGCAGGCGATCGCGCTTCTAAAGGGCAGTGAACAAATAGGTAAATTCGGGTGCCTTGGCGTAACCAGCGATCGATATGAACTAACCAATCTTGCATAAAACGAAGATTGGTTTCTGGATCGGGGTGGCTAATATATCGAATCAGGCTAAAAGGTGCCGTAACGCTAAACTCCACGGGTACACGGGGCTTTTTGCGCTCGGAGTGAAGCTGAGAATCATCGGGCACCTCGTAAATTGGGCGCGTATCCAGCAGCACACGACCCAGTCCTAACTGTTGCAGCAAGTCGGTTAATTTTTGGGAATGGGGTGGTTTAAACCAATCTGGGTGCCGTACTTCTAAAGCAAATTCTGCCTTTTCACGAGCGATCGCCGTTAAAAAGGCTTGCAAATCTTGAAAATTATCAGGACTGTAGCTCGGTGGCAGTTGAGCAAAAATCGGTCCCGAACGGGTTTCGTTGGCAGTGGCTAAGCCTTGCATCCGCTCGACAAACTGCTGAACTTGGATAACTTGGGGTTGCAGCAATCCAATATGAGTCACTTGTTTAGGCAGCTTGGGGCAAAACTGAAAGTCCGCTGGAGTTTCTGCTGCCCAGCGTGTCACCGTCTTAGCATCAGGCACCGAGTAAAAAGTGGTATTTCCCTCCACGGCTGTAAATCGCTGGCTGTAAAGCTGCAAAAACTTGGACGCTGGGCTACCGTGTGGAAATAGCTCACCCAACCAACCTTTGTAGCCCCAAAGGGCACAGCCGATAAAAAAGTGTGTTGCAGTTGGCATTTTAACCGTGGAGATGGTTCAATACACAGTGCTTTGCATAATTAACGTAGGCTAGCAATCTAAATTTTGAGATCTAAATTTTGGTTTAATGCTGGCGATCGCCAAATGCAGACTCTTACTGATCTTTAACCAGTTTTATCGTCATGCAAAACACTGCTGAGTTTAATTGTGCCTACTGTGGTGAACCCAACACCACTTTTATTGACCTCAGCGCCGGAATGCAGCAGGCTTATATCGAAGATTGCCAAGTATGCTGCCGTCCAAATCATCTTTACGTCCGCATTGATGAAGAAACTCTCGATATTGAAATCGACTCTGAATATAATGGTTAAGATTACTTCGGCAAAGTAATTATAGTCATTTAAACTGTAAATGCCTCGTAGGATTACGAGGCACCAACGTGTTCACAGGATTGAGGCACAAAAAAAGTTATCAGCAAAAGCTAATTCAACCCAATATAGCTAGCTTCGGCTTCCAATTGACGAAGCAGGTTTTCATCTCCACTGGCTCTAGCCACTTCTAAACGACGCTGCAAGTTTTTTTGCAATGTGATCTGATGAGCTTGTGCTGCTTTTGTTGCCATTTCCTGACGTTTTTTGTTCAACATGGACATTCTCTTTTAATTATTCATGGGTATGTCTTAATTATAGTATTAGGAAAACTGAACGGTAGTGTTTGTTACCAAAATTTCATGATCCCGAAAGTAATGGGTCAAGTTATTACGTTATTAAGTGATTTTGGACTGAGGGATTCCTATGTGAGTGTGATGAAAGGAGTGATCGCACAGATTAACCCAGCCCTATCCATGATTGATATTACCCACCAGATTCCACCTCAAGACATTGGATCAGGCAGATTTGCTCTAATGACAACCGTTCCTTATTTTCCGCTTGGAACCGTTCATGTTGCGGTTGTTGATCCCGGTGTGGGCAGCAAGCGTCGCGCTGTGGCGATCGCCGTTGGCTCTCAGTTGGAGGAACCGCTGGGCTTTTTGGTCGGTCCTGATAACGGCATTTTTAGCGGCGTATTAGATCAATGTCCAGCCTATGCTGCCGTTGAATTGACGAATACTCAGTTTTGGCGCACCGATGAACCCAGCAGCACCTTTCATGGACGCGACATTTTTGCCCCAGTAAGCGCACATCTCGCCAGTGGCGTATCTTTGGCAGAACTGGGGGATGCGATCGCGATCGACGGTCTTGTGCAGTTTTCGCTGCCAGCCTATTTTGAAACTGAAAACACAATTCACGGCTGTATCCAAGCCATTGATCACTTTGGCAATCTCATTACCAATATCCCCGCTGCTAGCCTATCTGCTCCCTGGTCAGTGACGATTGGGATGACATCTATTTTGGGTGTTCTGACCTACAGCGATCGCCCAGTTGGAGAACTAATCAGTCTCATCGGGAGTCACGGTTGGCTAGAAATTGCCATCACCAACGGCAGCGCCCAATCTTTCCTGAACTTGAAGATCGGAGATCCCGTAGAAGTGAAGTTAGATAAGATATGAACAAAGTCCGAAGTCCGAAGTCCAAAGGATAAAAAGTAGTAGTGAGAGCGTTGAACTGTTGACTCAAAACTCAAAACTCAAAACTCAAAACTCAAAACTCAAAACTCCTAATTTGCCCCTCGTCATTCATTTTTATCCCCTACTTTTTTATGCTTTCTTCTACCGATCCCGTTGTGTATCAAGGACAGTTTGGCGATTTCACTATTTTAGACAGCGATCGCCGTGAAGTGATTTTCTATCGAGGTGGATTGGTGCTAGCGGCAGTATGTTTTGCGATCGCCACCGGGTTAGTCCTCTGGCAAGGCAACAATCCCACCAGTTTGCATTGGGTGAGCGGGTTCTATTCGATTTTTTGTCTTGGGCTAGGCGTGAGTCTGTGGATGATTCACATTTATCTCAAACCGCTACATCGTGCGCTCCAAGTATTTTGGCTGATAGGGGTGGTGGCATCGGTGGCGATCGCCCACGGTAGCCCAGAACCGTTTGCTCTCACTGTTTATACCTATCCACTCACTATCCTAGGCGTAGGATTTGTTTTTGCTGCCCTCACCGGTATTTTCTTTAAAGAAGCCGTCTGCTTTAACCGTTTAGAAGCCAAAGTGTTAACACCGCTCGTCCCTCTTCTCCTATTAGGGCATCTGTTGGGTGGGTTGTCGCCTGCGGTTGAGCAAGGCTTGTTGGTGAGTTGGGCAATATTTTTTGGCATATTTGCCTTCCGTAAAGCAATTCAGCCGATTCCTCCAGATATTGGCGATAAAAGCGTGTTTGCCTATCTCAAGTCTGGCGCTCAAAAGCAATCTTTATAGATGCGATCAAAATGGCGATTGAATCGAAAGGCATTTTTCCGCAGTTTGATAGTGCTTCAGATTTTTCTGAGGGATTGGCGCTGGTCGGCGTTGAAAATACCTATGGATATATCGACAAGACCGGAAAGATAGTGATCAAAGCCACTGAAGAGATGAGTGCGCTCTCCCCTTTTTCGGGAGGATTGGCGATCGCAAAAATTGGCTCCGTTTATAGTTGTTTGAACACTAAAGGAGAATTGCTTGAAAATATTTTCTTTGATAAAATCTCTCAGTTTTCTGAAGGTTTAGCAGCAGTTCAAGTTGGCAGTAAATATGGTTACATCAACAAGTCTGGACAAGTCATTATTGCTCCTCAATTTACCTTAGCCGATCGCTTTTCTGAGAAACTAGCGGCTGTTAAAGTCACTGATAAATATGGCTATGTTGATCCAGCGGGAACGATGGCGATCGCTGCTCAATTTGAAGATGCTTGGAAGTTTTCTGAAGGATTGGCACCCGTGCGAGTGGGGAAGCGATGGGGCTATTTAGGTAAGTCTAAGATGATTAATATTCAACCTACTTATGAGGGTGCCTTTCATTTTTCTGAATCCTTAGCGCGAGTGCGAATGGGCGATCGCTGGGGATACATCAATCCTCAAGGCGATCCTGTCATTGCGCTTCAATTCAGTTTCGCCTCTGATTTTTCACAAGGCTTAGCCGCGATTCAAATGAATGGAAAATGGGGCTACATTAACCCCACTGGTGAAATTGTGATTGCTCCTAAATTTGAGGGTGCCGCCAATTTTTCACAAGGTTCAGCAGCCATTCAAATGAATGGGAAATGGGGCTATATCAACCCGGCTGGCACCTTTGTAGTGCAGCCTAAATTTGATAATGCAGGTCTTTTTTCTGAAGGATTAGCGCGAGTTCAAATCGACGGCAAGTGGGGCTATATTAATCGAACCAACGTAGCGAAAGGATAAATGAACTTTGGAGGATTTGCATCACTTCTTAAGAAAAAAGTTCATTTTTCTCGGTTGGATGTTTCTTTTTGCTCTGCCCGATTTTCCAATCGCCAAAACCAAGCCATTAACGCTACCACTCCAACCTGCACGATTAGATTTAACCCGGTGTTTTCCACGCCTCGACCTGCCAGCAGTTGAATGCCAAAAATAAATCCACCGATCGCACCCGAAGCAGCACAAGACGCATAAAAAAATCTCCGCAATCCGCGATAGGGCGCAGCCGCTTCTGCTCGCAAATGAGCATATTTTTCTGGATCAGTCTGTTGCAAAGTGGATACTGGTTTGGGCTGCTTAGATTTCATTGCTTCATTTGCTGAATGATTTGCCATTTCAATCTATTTATGGGTTCTGTCCCATGGTGACATAGGAATGAAAAGCTATTCAACTCTTCTATGGTGAGCTACGATTTTTGCAGTTTATAGTGTTGAGTAAGTGCGATTCTGTGAAGTCATCAACCTCCGACAAAGCTGGAGGCTTGAAAAGGGAAGCCGCTCAAAGCGAATTAGCCCTCACCACAAAATATCTTGCCTCTGTGCTATGAAGTGTTACGTAATCAGGTGTGATCCAAGTTGCCAATCTATTCTTGAATAGTTGTTGCAGCGAACCCCAAATGTGCAATTTACATCCGATCGATCTTTCCTATATCAACGCTTCTTGGCTACCCGTAAGTCACATATCGATCAATTACGCCAGACTAGAAGCTGCGAGAGCCAATTATCCTAATAATGAATTTATTGCTGCTTTTTATGGAGATGGGCAAATCGCTCATTTTACTTACTATACTGCTGCTCATTTTACTTGCTATATTGCTGGTGACTGGGAAAAATGCATCCATTTAGATCTAACGCATAGGAGAAAAAGGGGTCGGCTAGGTCAGATATCTAGTAACTCCCCAGAGTATGGATGGATGGGAGTAAGTTACAACAGTAGTAAAGGTGAGGTAGAGGATGAGAACCCCTGGTCAGAAGGTATACCGGGTCGTCCAATAGAGTTCCATCAATGGGTAGAAGAATCAATTGTAGACATTGTTTGGTTTGGGATTGACCATCAAGTAGTAGGATTGGGTAAAGCTGTGCAGGAGGTCCTGACGAGAGAGATATGGAACTTTCTGCACACTCATCGCTCCCGGATTCTCTCCCAGATACATCGCTTGGTCTATCCAAATTCCGCCTCAATCGAGATAATGGCGGTGACAGAACGGGCAAATCTTGATGAAGAACTTCGGGCAAATTTTGAAAAATTTTTAAAACCTGGAGTAAACATAAGTCCCAAACGCGCAGAGTTACTAAAATTCATCACCTTTGAGTTTGGAGAATAGCGGGAAAGCTAGAACAGAGTATCCGATATATTGCAATCACGTATCTTATGCCCCATGAACTCACGTTAACGACGACTCTTCCCTAGACTCCCGGAACTGTCAGACTGTGTGAGTCCCCCAGCAAAGATGGGGGTTTACATGATTAAATTATGTTTTTGCGCGATCGCAGTGATTGCCTAAAAGTACCGTGTTTATAGGAAATTTAGTATGAGCTTAATTGGAAATATCATTTGGCTAATTTTTGGCGGATTTATGAGTGGCATCGGCTATATTATCGGCGGCATCGGAATTTGCGCCACCATCATCGGCATCCCTTTTGGCATCAAAGCAATTAATTTAGGAATTGCTACCTTTACCCCATTTGGGAAGGAAGTGATTGCAAAACCCTATGCGGGTGACGTTTTGACCACTATTTTCAACGTAATTTGGATTATGTTCTTTGGGTGGGGAATTGCCCTATCTCACTTACTCTGGGGCATCATTCTCGCCATAACCATTGTTGGTTTACCCTTTGCCAAGCAACACTTTAAACTGATGATTTTAGCGCTCCTGCCGTTTGGTCGAGAGTTTGCTTAACCGCAGTAGGGTAAACCCACGACCCTAGAACAATCCTCAAGATCCTTTAGCCTAAAAACGATGGATTAGTTCATCAGTTGCTCTGCGATCGCGTTGGTTTTCTCGACTAGAGTTTCCAGTTCTATAGTAGCTAAACGTCCTTGATCGATGACTTTTTTGCCATTGATAAAACTGTAATCGACCGCATTTGCCTGACAGAAGATTAGCGCCGCCACAGGATCGTGCAATGCTCCAGCAAATTGGGGGCGATCAAGATTAACCGCGATAAAATCTGCTGCCATCCCCACCGCGATCGCTCCCACATCATCCCGCCCCAACACCTTCGCACCGCCCAAAGTCGCCATTTCCAAAATATCGCGTGCTGTCATCGCCGCTGGATTTGATTCTCGCACTCGTGCCAGCAAAAAAGCAGTCCGAGCTTCTTGCAACATGTTTCCGGCATCATTAGAAGCAGAGCCATCCACACCCAAACTCACTGGTACTCCCGCATTTAGCATCTGGCGGATCGGGGCAATTCCGCTAGCGAGGCGTGTGTTACTACCGGGGCAATGGCTCACGCCCGTTCCTGTAGCGCCAAATTTTTGAATTGAGCCATCATCCAGCTTGACGCAGTGAGCGAACCACACATCCTCTCCTAGCCAGCCAACTGATTCAGCATAGTCACCAGGGATCATGCCAAAGGTGGCGACGCTGTAATCAATATCAGATTGATTTTCTGCGAGGTGAGTGTGAAGCCGCACACTAGGATAAGAACGCGCTAAGGTGGCAGATTCCCGCATCAAGTCTGGCGTAACGGAAAAGGGAGAACAGGGAGCCAACGCCAGTCTCAGCATGGAATAGCGGGAGTTGTCATGATATTGCTCAATTAACCGCTGCGAATCTTTGAGAATATCTGCTTCGTTTTCTACAACAGAATCGGGAGGCAGCCCGCCTTTGCTTTCTCCGACACTCATGCTGCCACGAGTGGGATGAAACCGCAGTCCGATCGCCCGAATTGCTTGAATTTCATCATCTAAAGTGCAGCCATTGGGATAGATGTAAAGATGATCACTCGCCGTGGTGCAACCCGATAGCAGCAGTTCTGCCGCCGCCATTTGAGCGCTGATATAAATGGCTTCTGGCGTAAGATTTGCCCAGATGGGATAGAGATTTTGCAACCAGTGAAATAGGGTGCAATTTTGAGCCACCGGAATCACGCGGGTGAGCGTTTGATAAAAGTGATGATGAGTGTTGACTAACCCAGGCAAAACAATGTGTCGCCCCTGCAAATCCAAGACATCATCTGCTGTTTGGGGAAGTTCTAAGGTGGTGCCAACTTGCGCGATCGCGTTATCTTGCACCAACAAAGCACCATTGCGAATTTCGCGGCGCTCAGCATCTAGGGTAACCAGAGTGTGGATGTTTTTGACTAACAGTGTAGACATAATTCTTGCAAATTCAGATCAAGCCATCCTACTCCCCAAGTTGCCTCCTGATGGAATCACAGATTACTAACTTGACAAAGTTCGCGATCGCTGAGCGTGGAGATTTAAGGCAACTGTGCCAGCCAACCCGTCACATCGATCGCCAACAGTTGCCCTAACCGCAATAGTGACCGAAGATGCGTGAGACGAATTTCGCCTTTTTTGCCATAGGCTGCCACTTTGTCCAGGTCTTGAGTTGCGGCAATCCACGCGCTACATTGGGGCACGATCCAAGTGTTGAGCGATCGCACATAAAATTCTTGGGCTTGAGCCAAAGATAGATTTAAATTCAAGTGCTGACCCAAATGAATTAACCGCTGCATTCGCTCTAAGTCGGCGACTAAAGTGGCAGGATTAAACGCTTGCAGAATATTTCGGAGCGAATGGAGAATCAGCCGTTCGAGGGTTTGTTGAGCTTCAGGAAGTTGTACCGGACAATGCATTTGAGTAGCTTCGGTGGCGATCGCCTCCAATTCTGCCAAGTGCCCTAAGCCGACGACTCCTTCCACCAGGGGATCACTCAACTCTTGTTCTAATAATCTTAGAGATAGCAGCACCCGATGATTGAGCGCCACCTCTGCCGCCACCTGCAATTCCCGTGGCACCGTTAGCCCATCTCGATGAAATGCCATCAAAATACCGTAATTATCGCGATAAACCTGCGTATAAAGCTGATCTAAACGAGTTAAGGTACTTTGGGTCAGCATTTGCATAATCCGATGGCGTTCTTCTGCAAATAGGTTTTGCAAACTGAAAGACTGATCCCCAAAACTACGATGCAGTGCCAAAATTACCTTGGCAGAACTGGCTTCCCCTAAAGCTATAAACACGCTCTCTTTCATTTGGCTATAGCTACGCCGCCCTGAAAAAGGTTGAATGCAGCAATGAAAATCCCAGCCGCCTAAATGCAGTACCGCAAACACCAAATCCACTGATTCTCGCGTAATCTCTGACACCAATTGGATCTGTCCAACAGCAAGCGTCAGCGCCCCCATTCGTTGCAGATGATAATCCACTTGCTGGGCGGTATAACAGTAAATCCGTTGCTCTTTGGGCGCTGCGGTAAACAGAGAGCTAATGGCATAATGGGCGGCGACTTGCTCTAAGCTAATCTGCGCCGTGGTCACCAGTTGGCGATAGACTTCGGCTCCATTTTTGAAGCAGTCCACATTACTGGGTGCAGCAGCCAGCCGTTTAATAAAGGCTTTTTCTAAATGGATGCCAGAGACATCGCCCGCTAGTTCTAGCGCTCTGGCAGCATAGCGAAGAATTTGTACGCCTTCAGGACGAGAAAGCTCCTCAAAAAACCAGCCGCAACTGGTATACATTAGCAAGGCATGACGCTGCATTTCTAGGAGTCGCAGCACATCGACCCGTTCTGCGGCAGTCAGGGGATGGGATTGATGACTAGTTAGAAAGGTGTTGACGGTAGACTGGGAGCGATCGCGCACCACCTGAATATATTCATCTCGCGCCTGCCAAGGATTTTGTAATAGTTTGCTGCCACTCTCTTCATACACGCGACTAAGCTGATCCCGTAGCCAATTGAGCGAGTCTCGCAGAGGTCGCCGCCATTGCTGATGCCACCCGCCGCCGCTGCCACAGCCGCAGTCATCTTGCCAGCGATCGACTCCATGACTGCAACTCCAAGCGGTCACGGGTTTTAGTTCTACCTCCCAAACAGGGTCACAAATGGAAAGGTAGTGAGCAAAGTTGGTGACCGTCCAACCTCGGCTGGGAAACTCATGCACGAACGAATAAGCAAGACACTTTTCGGTGCCGCCCTTATGATGTCCAAAGGTTTCGCCATCGGTCGCAACGGCAATCAGTTGAGGCGATCGCTGCTCGGTGTGTACGGCTTTTTCTAAGCGCCCCGCAAACTGATGAGCATTCGACAATGCTTGATCAAACCCCATATCACTAGAGATGGGACCGTCGTAAAAAAAGATATCAATGTAAGCGGGCGTAGAATCGCGTTTTAAAGATGGCAAGTAACAGCGATAAGCACGGGTCGGATTGATCTGGCTACTTGCTACTTCTTGCCATTCCGGTTCTGGCTGTTCAGTCGTGGGCATCGGACGACACCGTTCTGCTTGCGATGGAGCCAAAATAATGAACTGAATGCCTTCTGCTACAAGCGCTGCGAGAGTAGCGTAATCAACAGCGGTTTCTGCGAGCCACATCCCTTCGGGATTGCGCCCAAATCGAGAGCGGAAATCTGCTTTTCCCCAACGAATTTGGGTCAACTTGTCGCGCTCGTTTGCTAAGGGCAAAATGATGTGGTTGTAAACTTGGGCGATCGCGTTGCCATGTCCATTCAGGCGATCGCAGCTTTTCCGATCCGCTTCCAAAATCCGCTGATACACTTCCACATCGTGGCGTTCCATCCAGTTCAGCAGCGTTGCCCCAAAATTAAAGCTGAGGTATTCGTAGTTATTAACAATTTCCATCACCTCTTGGCGATCGTTAACAATGCGGGCAAACGCATTAGGACGATAGCACTCGTAGTGAATTCGCTCATTCCAATTGTGAAACGGAGCCGCACTCGGTTGACGCTCAATCACATCTAGGTAAGAATTTTCACGCGGCGGCTGATAGAAATGCCCGTGAATTGTGATATAAACTCCCTGAGCCACTTTCAAAGCATCATCACTAGATTGGAGCTTTGAAACAGGGAGCGCTGAAACAGAGCGTTGAGTAGAAAAAGAAGTCATGTAAGAAGAAAACTATTCCCTAGGAAAATCAAAGGTAGAACTAACTTAATGCGGTTGTGCGTAGAATTATTTAGATACAGATCAACTCGTTTAAAACAAATCAACTAACCCTTTTGTGGGGTACAGCGTTTAGGTCACTCTCGTCAAAACGCTTACTGTCTTACTTGAAAAAGTTGAGAGCTTAGTGCTTTATCTTCAGCACTAATTTATTTTCAGTACCTAACAATAACTGATGCGATCGCAAGTCTTGGGGAACTTAACGGTAGCTTAGGGATCAAGGCAAAAAATTACAATTGATGAAGTTATGCAATTCTTGGCAATCTGCCTGGATTAATTGGCTTTGACTTACGCTGGCTCAAAGTTTGAGTGACTCAACCCAAAATGTCTATCCAAATCAATCTCTAAAATGTCTATTAAGAACGCTATCTTCTACGGGCTGTTAATCTTTATTCCTATCTCCATTGCCGCAGAGTTATTGAATTGGGGATCGGTGGTAGTTTTTATGACTGCTGCGATCGCTATCTTGCCTCTCGCTGCTTGGATGGGTACTGCCACTGAAGAAATCGCTGTCGTGGTCGGACCTACCATAGGCGGATTGCTCAATGCCACCTTTGGCAATGCTACCGAATTGATTATTGCCCTAGCAGCCCTAAATGCAGGCTTGATTGAAGTGGTTAAAGCAAGTTTAACCGGCTCTATTATTGGTAACCTGCTGCTGGTTATGGGGTTGTCCATGTTTCTAGGCGGGCTGCGGTATAAAGAGCAGGAATTTCAGCCCGTTGTCGCTCGCATGAATGCCTCATCGATGAACTTGGCAGTCATTGCCCTACTGCTTCCCACCGCGATGAACTACACCTCTCCCGGAGTTTCCTTTGTCACGATGCAAAATCTCTCAGTTGCCGTGGCGATCGTGCTGATTGGGGTCTATGCCTTAACGCTGCTGTTCTCAATGCGAACCCACGCCTATCTCTATGATGTGGGCGTTGCAGAAGAAGATCTCCAAGTCATGGCAGAATCTAATCTTGTCCCGGAACATCCCACAGAAAAAACCGATCTACGGCTTTGGATCGGAGTTCTCCTTGTTGCGACCCTATTAGTAGCAGTGGAATCGGAACTTTTAGTGGCTACCTTGGAAGAAGCGACATCTAAACTAGGTCTAACCGCGCTGTTTACGGGGGTAATTTTGCTGCCCATCGTAGGCAATGCCGCAGAACACGCCACAGCCGTAACCGTTGCTATGAAAAATAAAATGGATTTGGCAGTGTCCGTTGCAGTCGGTTCCAGCCTACAAATTGCCCTCTTTGTAGCGCCAGTGCTGGTACTCGCTGGCTGGTGGTTAGGAAAACCAATGGATCTGGATTTTAACCCGTTTGAATTGGTCGCTGTAGCTGTAGCAGTGTTAATCACTAATTCCATCAGTTCCGATGGCAAATCAAACTGGTTGGAAGGTACTTTGCTGCTGGCTGCCTATGTCATTCTGGGTTTAGCGTTTTATTTTCATCCAGAAAGTGCAGTTTAAGCCTTGCGGCGAGTTTACTTTTGCGCCTGTTGGTAATCTAGCTTGCAAACATTCAAGAGACGCAAATCGTTTTTGCTCACAGCATCCAACTTTTGGAAGCCTTGTAGTCCGATAGTCAAAGCCGGACTGCCGTTACTAGCAACTGTTGAAGTGCGATCGATCGCAATCTCAAATGGGTTAGCCGTGCGATCGTAGCTATCAGTTACCATCAAGGCAAGTTGATCCGCTTTAAATTCACCCGCTGCACAATCGAAGGAAGAACTAGGCATGTAGAGGGCACCAACAACCTTTCCGGCTTTATTCTCAAACACGAAGTACCCTTTGCCTAGTTCATCAGGCTTGGGTGCTTGACCATACAAATAAACG
The DNA here is from genome assembly GCF_040830845.1 of Sivoneniella epilithica UHCC 1019. Lineage (NCBI taxonomy): Bacteria > Bacillati > Cyanobacteriota > Cyanophyceae > Leptolyngbyales > Leptolyngbyaceae > Sivoneniella > Sivoneniella epilithica. The sequence goes on along the minus strand of NZ_JBFPDP010000022.1, from coordinate 59,080 downwards.
CCATCGGGTAGAGTAGCGGTTGACACATCAGGAGTTTGAGCAACTGGTTTACTATAAGCTGCCTGAGCTTCAAAGGCGGTGCTGAGAGTAACAGAGGTTCCCAGAAGCGCGATACCCACGCGACCCACGGAGGTAAACCATTTAGAAATAGATACTTTTTTAGAAATAGATACTTTTAGGGACTTTTGCATAACTTCCTCCATTCACCCAGGAAAAACATTTGGTTTAGTGCAGCGGATTTTATAGAGTCATCGGGCAACTTTGAAGGGATTATGCGATCGCCTCACGTTTGCTCATAGATTCAACTATACAGATCACCAAATCGGTAAACTTCGTCCTTATGGCTCATCTTATTGATTGAAAGATACAGAGTGTTCTCTCGAAAGATGTTAACCAAAGGAAAGAGCAGCGACTTGAAAGCGGTGCGGAGCGAAAAATCTCTATAAATTTATCAAACCATTTCTCGCTAAGTCTCGGTATTACATTTGGTGACAGTTCCACGTCTGGCTATACCTACAGAGAAGTTCAAGAAATTACGGAATTTTTAACAACTTTTTTTGTTGAGTTTAATGAGGTACGCAAAAGCTCCCGCTTGAGTGACTCAATGGTTTGCATGAAAGAATAGTTCGGTTGAAATGAGGACGTTGGTTAAGCATGGGTCTATAGCGTGTGGCACAATGGGAAGCAGTCTTTAAGAAAGCTTTTGTTGTTCAGGTAAGCCCGTGAGTCCCACCGCAAATCAAGTTTCAGTCGATCCAGCCTCAACCGAAAAGGGTCAGTCTCTTCAGACCTCTACGACTCCTCGTCGTCGCCCAGTGTTTCCTTTTACTGCGATCGTCGGTCAGGAGGAAATGAAACTTGCACTGCTGTTAAATGTGATTGATCCCAAGATTGGCGGGGTGATGATCATGGGCGATCGCGGTACGGGAAAATCGACGACCATTCGCGCCCTTGCCGATCTCCTGCCTGAAATCGAAGTCGTTGCTGATGATCCGTTCAACAGTCATCCTAGCGATCCCGAAATGATGGGAGACGAAGTGCGGCAGAAAATTGAGCAGGGCATGGAGATTGCGATCGCGCTAAAGAATGTGCAAATGGTCGATCTGCCTCTCGGCGCAACGGAAGATCGGGTGTGTGGCACGATTGATATTGAAAAGGCACTGTCTGAAGGAGTTAAAGCCTTTGAGCCAGGATTATTGGCAAAAGCCAATCGCGGCATTTTATATGTAGATGAAGTGAACCTACTGGATGATCACTTAGTAGATGTATTGCTGGATTCTGCTGCATCGGGTTGGAACACGGTAGAACGGGAAGGTATTTCCATTCGCCATCCGGCACGATTTGTACTGGTCGGATCTGGCAATCCTGAAGAAGGCGAATTGCGTCCCCAATTGCTTGATCGCTTTGGGATGCACGCCGAAATCCGCACCGTTAAGGAACCTGCCCTACGGGTGCAAATTGTTGAACAGCGCACCGAGTTTGACCAGAATCCGCAGGAATTCTTAGATGAGTCTCAGCTAGAGCAAGATGCATTACGCCAAAAACTGGTGGAAGCTCAAGCTCGATTGAAAAAAACTGCGATCGACCACGATTTACGGGTAAAAATTTCTCAGGTTTGCTCAGATTTGGATGTGGACGGGTTGCGGGGTGATATCGTTACTAATCGGGCAGCACGGGCGATCGCGGCGTTGGAAGGTCGCACCGAAGTTACCATTGATGATATTCGCCGCGTGGTCACTCTTTGCCTGCGTCATCGCCTGCGAAAAGATCCCCTAGAATCGATCGATTCTGGCTACAAGGTAGAAAAAGCCTTTAATCAAGTGTTTGGCGAAGATGCGGCTTAACCGTTTGTTATACCGCATCTGCTATGGGTTTAGGTTACAAGGCGGGCAGTTGATCGGGGTCAATGCCCTGAGATCGCAACAGTGCCTCTAACTGTGCTGCTCGTTGCTGTGCTTGCTCTTTAGCCTGCCGTTCTTGCTCCTCTGGCAATGGAACCAACTGCCCCTCTACCGTAAACCAACGTAACTGCTGTTCATGGATGCCTAGATATAACTCAAGCTGTTCACTCCATAACCATCCTATCTCCGTCGGCGCGATCGCTTCATAGCGACCATCCACCAAGTGAAACCCCGCAAATTCCAGCGTCTCTGGATGGAACCAGAAATAATCCGGCACTCGCCATATCTCTTGGTAGAGGTCTTTTTTGGTGCCTTTATCGACGCTGGCGGTGGAATTGGAGAGCAGTTCAATCACAACGTTGGGATATTTACCCCCTTCCTCCCAAATCGTCCAACTGCGGCGATCGCGCTTCTCAGTCCCCAACACCACAAACACATCGGGACCTCGGAAATCGCGTTTTTTAAGCTGCTGCTGGTTGTAATAGACCGTCAGGTTGCCAGAAATGTAAAAGTCTGTGCGGTCTTGCCACCAATACTTGAGTAAGCGAATCAATAAATCAATTTGGTTGCGGTGGAAATCAGTTTCCAAGGGTGGCTCATCGCTGTATAAATTCGTGGGCAACGGGCGATCGCTCAGATGGATTTCGTCAGTCAGTTCCTCACTGATAGAGGGTGAGTTAGCATCTAAACGAACCATTACAGAACTCTCACTGAAACTGCCCTCAGTATAACGGATGGGAAATTAGGAAAAGCGATGCTGCTTACGGGTTCTGTTTGAGGGGATAGCGATCGCGTGGGCAGATTTGGCAAAAGTAAGCTGCACAAAAACTAGCGGTTGAGCTTAACGACCAAAATTACTCCGGTGGTTAATGCCACGAGGGTGGGGAGCCAGCCACCAATAAAGGCATTCACGATGCCAGCTTGATAGAGAATTTGCCCTGCAACCATTAAGGCATAGTAAGAAACCACAATAATTAGCGTTAGCCCAAAGCCAGCCGCGCGACCAGAGCGTTGAGGTCGAATTCCCAATGTTGCTGCTACTAATCCAAATGCTAAACAGGCAAACGGCATAGAAGATTTTTGCTCAGCCCGGAGACGCATTTTGCGGATTTCTTTTTGGTTGCCGGTTTGCCCGATCAACTCGATATACTGCCGAATTTCAGAAATCGTCATTTCTTCAGAGTCGCGGGCGGTTTTTGCAATATCTAGCGGAGTGCGAGGAAGCTGAATTTGTTGGCGATCGAACCGGACAATGTTGCGATAGGAGCCATTCGGTGCAACCACATAAATTGTCCCGTTGAAGAAATCCCACGTTTTTTCCTCGGCGTTCCACATGGCGGAATCTGATGCCACAATTTGGTTCAAGCCCGTTTGAGAAAAATCCAAAATGGTCAGCCCTTTCATTTGCTGTCCATCAAATTCTCTGGCATAGAACAGGCGCGAAAGTAGTTCATCCTTTTCACCGCTAGGCAGCCGAATTGTCTTGGACTCGCGATAAAGAATGTTTCGTTCTTTGAAGGATGGTTTATTTTTGTTGAGTGCCTGATCCAGTATTTGGCTAGCTCTAAGGTTGGCAGCAGGCACCACTGCTTCATTAAAAGCAAATGTCACTCCGCTCATAATCAACCCAATGACCACCGCCGGAGCCACTAATCGATAGATGCTGACTCCACAACTGCGGAGGGCAATCAACTCGCTGTCACTGGAGAGCCGTCCATAGACCAATAGACACGACAAAACCATGGACATGGGGAAGGCAAGCCCGACAAAGTAAGGCAATCTGAGCAAAAAGAACTGCATGGCGATGCTCATGGGCAAGCCAGAGTCACTGACTCGCCGCAGCAAATCGAGCAATACGCCAGTTGAAATGCCAATGGAGGTAAAGGCAACAACCCCAAATACAAAGGGCACAATTAATTCGGTGGTGATGTACCGATCCATTAGCGAAAGCCCCGGAATTGAAAAGCCGGAGATCCGAAAAGGGGGCTTTTTAGAAGCGGAAATATCGGTAGTCATGAGGCGGCTTGCACTAAAGGATGTACAGAATTGGCAGGAGAACGTTGAAAGCTTAAGGTTGGAAGCGATCGCCCAGATAATATTGCCGAACGGCTGGGTTATCGTAAAGCTCTTCGGAACTGCCGGAAGCGAAAATCTGTCCGTCTCGCATGATGTATGACCGATCCGTAATGGCTAGCGTTTCCCGCACATTGTGATCGGTGATCAAAATGCCAAGTTGGCGATCGCGCAACTGAGACACAATTTGTTGAATTTCGTTGACGGCGATCGGATCGACTCCAGCAAACGGTTCATCCAGCAGCAAAAATTGAGGACCGTCTCGTCCGGTGGCTAATGCCCTAGCAATTTCAGTTCGGCGACGCTCTCCCCCAGACACTCGCAGTCCCAAAGTGTTCGCAACTTTCTCAAGCCGAAATTCTTTCAATAGCTGATGCAGCCGACCCTCCCATTCAGAACGGGGCACACGAGTTTGTTCCATCACCAAGAGAATATTTTCTCTCACAGTCAAATGCCGAAAAATACTGGCTTCTTGAGCGAGATATCCAATCCCCATTCGTGCACGTCGATGAAAAGACACGCTAGTAATTTCAGTATCGTTTAGCCAAACCCGTCCTTGATTGGGTTTTTCCAGCCCTGTGGCAATGTAGAACGTCGTCGTTTTGCCTGCACCATTGGGACCTAACAACCCCACAATTTCACCTTGAGCGACCGAAAGACTAACTCGGCTGACAACCGTGCGCTGTCCATAAGATTTATGAATATTCTCAAGCACAATTTTCAACAGCCCACTCCTGGCTATAGTCACCACAATTCGCAGTATTCATCTTATCAGAGGCAATGAGAACAACCACTAGCGGGTAGGAGCAGGTGTTGTTGGGGCAACGCCACTGGGAGTAGTCGAGGGAGAAAATTCGGATTGACCAAAGGGATCAGCAGTGGGTACGGGGGTTGGCGTGGTGACTGGAGCCGGAGCTTGGGCAGGGCTGTCTTGCACTAGATAAATGGCTTCTACTTGTCTAGGAGCTTGAGGCAGGGCAACAAAGCGTCCTTCATCGATCAGGTAAGTAATGGTTTCACCACGAAGACTGTTGCCTTTTTGCAGCACATAAACGTCGCCCGTGAGAATAATGCGGCGTTCCCGGCTATAGTATTGGGCTTGGGCAGCAGTTGCCTGAATTTGCCGTGATGGATAGTAAATTTGGACGTTGCCACGGGCGGTAATCACTCCTGTTTTGGAGTTCGCTTCTTGGATGTCAGAGCGTAATGTTAGCGGTCGGGATGGTTCCGCAGTTTGGGCATTGACTGCTTGAGAGCCAACTGGCGTAAACCCGACCAGACAATCAAACAGCAGTGTTGTGGCGATCGCGCCCACCGCGATCGCGGATAGTGCCAGTTTACGCAAGGGAACCCTGAGACGTGAAGAATAACGCATGGTGCAAAAAAGACTATCCAAAAACGGTGAACTCACTACAACCCTGTCATAACATAGAGACTTTTGAATGTCGCGAAAAGTTTCTGTAAACTTTTTGCTTAATCAATACTTTATAACACCCCTATTACCGTAACTCTTATAGCCGCTCATTAAAGCGATCGAGACTAGAAGTGTTACTTTTCAGGGTCAATTTTTTGGAGTGTAGGCAGTGTCCAATCTGAGGTTGCAGCCGTGGAATCAGTGCCATAGTTAAGCTGCTGAAGGGCGATCGCCACTTGTTCTGCTCCTAATTTCTGTAGCCACTTATGCAAGTGCGATGTATGCTCGATAAAACTTTCTACATCGATCTCCACATAGGACGGTAGATAGGAATGCAGGCGATTGATGCCTTCCCCCATCAAAATAACGGCTCCCTGCCAATTTTCATTGCTTAAGTGATAAAGTCCCACTGCGATTTGTAAAATTCCTTGATAAAATCCCTTATCTGCTTGACCCGCTTCAATCCACAGCGCTTCTAATGTGTCATGGCAGGCGTAGTATTGCTGCTGGTTAAACTGATCTACCCCAGTCCAAAATTCATCAGGAATTTCTTCCATCGGTTTGTTTTTCTCCCTCAGTTATTTGTTCAGGTTCATCGTGTGGCAGGTAGTTGCAGTTGAAGTTGAAGGGACGAGTCAGGCTGCACCAGAATTCCGGAGTTACGTTGTAAAGCCATATTTTGAGATGAGGTTGGGTTGAGAGGGGCGATCGCCTGCCATAAAATCCAACGGCTGCCAAACGGTAAGGCATTGAGGCTATCTGGGTTTTGGGTGAGCCATAAGACCGAACGGGTTGGTAGGCTGTGTGCCTGGAGTGTTTCGCCCGATCGCGTTTCTGCTAGGGTTTCTAAGACCGCTTGATTGCCTTGAATTAAACCCGTGCGTACTGTCCATAGCTGCACCTGCAAGTTTTGGCGGCAGGCGTAAAAGTAGAGAGAAGCCGCTGCAATTACCGCTTGCTCAAAGTCGTTTTGGTTAGGGTTGGGAGAAAGCCAAGCAAACGCAGTATCTAGACAAATCACAAGTTCCTGTCCGCCTGTGAAAGTCTCCAGTTCTCGAACGCGCAGTTCGCCATACCGGGCACTGGTGCGCCAATGTACCATCCGAATCGGATCGCCCCAGCGGTAGGGACGCAGAGAGCGAGTCAGCCCTTCAGAGGCAGTTTGGGCGCGGCGATCGCTATTGAGCAGCAAACTTTGATCGCGTCCCATTTCATCAATCAATGGGCAATGAGTTAAGGGCAGTACGGTTGGATAGACGATCGCGATCGCTTTAGCAGTGCGCGGACGACGACACCAAAACAATCCTAGGGGCGCGGCGGTGCGAAGATAAACGGTTTCCCAGCGGTAAATGCCGCGTTTCTCAACGGATTGAGAGTAGATCCAATGATGAGCGCGATTGGGCACAATTTCTTCAATCGAGTGAAGCACTAGCTCACCAAGCGCGTCAGGCAGCAAATCCTCTACTTGCAGAAGCATTTTAGAGTGACTGCTCTGGTTTTCTACAATTAGCTCCACAGTGATCTGATCCCCTGCGCTAACCGGATGAATCGGCGCTCGACGGACAGACACTTGACGGAGGGTGCGTTCGGGCAAGATGGCAGCGATCGCCAATAGTGCCAATCCTACGCCGCTCATGACATAGAGCCAACCTGAGAGGGTGTTGGTTGCTGCCACAAAGAAAAAGATGGATAGCCCACCTAACAGCCCACCGCCATAGGAAGGAGTAACCCAACGGGTTTCTAGCCACTCGAAAATCTTTTTAGGCGATCGCATAGCTGACCAGATAGTGATACGCTTCACAATAACTTCAGGGATATATCTACGACCTACAGTTTCATCAGTCCTGTATTTCTCACAGGCTACTCTATATCGGCTTTTTGAGGTGCTACCGATCAAGTCTACTTTCTAGATTGAAGAATCCTCCTATTGGCATAGGCTAAAGATTTGAGCGGCGATCGAGATAATCGATACAATATATGAAAACTTGAAATACTTGCAGTCTTGCAGTTATTTGAGTGCTTTAAAATTTTCAGCGACTCAAAACGCTTTAGTTAATGGGCTGTAGGTTTGCCCCCCTCAAACCGACTTTTATCGCTTCATCATCACCTTGTCCGACGAATGACTTACCAGGGAGATCCCCATGACTAGTTCCATGACCCCTCGCTTCAACGAGAGTTCATCTCCTGTGCCTCCGCCCCCTCCTGCCTCAGCTTCTGCCGCCAGCAAGTCAACTCATTCAATTGAACAGATGGTGCGAGATGCTCATGCGCGTCAGGCATCGGATATTCATATTCGAGTAGGAGAACCGCCTCGGTTTCGCATTCAGGGGCAGATGGTGATGTTGCGCGATCAAGTTAAAGTCACGCCTCAACTATTTGAGCAGTATCTATCTGAGATATTGAACCCTCATCAGCGTGAACTTTTTGCTCAAACGAAAGAACTAGACACAGCAATTTTCTATCCAGGATTGGTGCGCTGCCGGGTGAACTGTTTTGATTCGTTAACGGGTGGCGCGATCGTCTTGCGGTTGATTTCCCTGGATGTGCCCTCCATTGACGGGTTAGGCTTGCCAGAAGTTCTCAAGCATTTATCCACTCAATCTCAGGGCTTGATTTTGGTGACAGGACCGACGGGTTCAGGTAAATCGACGACGCTGGCGGCAATGCTGCGCTACATGAATGAAACCACTAACCGCCACATTGTCACGATCGAAGATCCGATTGAATATGTCCATGCATCTCAAAAGTGTCTGATTAGCCAGCGAGAAGTAGGACTACACACACTGGAGTTTCAACATGGCTTGCGGGCGGTGTTACGGGAAGATCCTGACGTGATTTTGATTGGAGAAATGCGCGATCGCGTCACGGTCGATACTGCCCTCAAAGCGGCGCAAACAGGGCACCTAGTGCTGGGAACTCTGCACACCCGTAGTGCAATTAATACCCTTAATCGGCTGTTAAATATTTACAATCCGGATGAACAAACCACCATGCGGATTCAAATTACCGAATCGCTGGTTTCGATTATTGCTCAAATGTTGATTCCAACGACGGACGGACGGCGAACTGCGGCGCATGAAATCTTAGTCAATACTGCTGCCATGCAGGATTTCCTAGTAAAGGGCAATGAAGCTGAGGCGTTTCAATTGATGGAAACGGGCGCTAACGATGGAATGCAGATCATGAATCAAGTCCTGTGTGATTTAGTCTTGCTGGGTAAAATTAGTCCTGATGAAGCAGTCAAAGCTTCTGCTGATCCGGGTGATTTGCGCCGCCGAGTCCGCAATGAAGGGTTTGATCCGTCGCGGTCTTCTAATCGGGATTTTAACTACGCTCAGTAGTCAGGCGAGGTCTTCGTTTTGGCTATGTCCTGCGCACAGGCTGCGCCAACAATGACGAGAAAGATCTAATGATTTTGTAGGAGGTAGTCCAGGGAGCCTATGAGTTGATTGCTAACGGCAACAGGATACTCAACCTTGAGGCAGAGAAAGCAGCGATCGCTGAAGCGTGTAACCAAATTCTGCCAGGATGTCTTCTGGCTCATAAGCCATCTCGAAGTACTGCTTAAATGAATAAGACTATTTGAATGGATAAGACTGTCCTGGTTGGAGAATATCGGGTCTGGTCATGGCGATCGCGTTAGCAATTGGCATCAGGCTGTTCACAGGCACCAATGCTGACCCAACTGGTGGAACCGTCTGCCCAATGTTCTTTTTTCCAAATGGGGGCGTTGTGTTTGAGGGTATCGATCGCATATTGACAGGCAGCAAACGCCTCTGACCGATGAGGGCAACCCACCGCTACTAGCACACTGATTTCGCCCACATATAACCGCCCGACCCGATGATGAATCACTATGCTCGTGATATTGCTCCACTGGGTTTGAATATCGGCGGTAATTTGCTGAAATACTTGCAGCGCCATCGGTTCGTATGCTTGATATTCCAATGCCACGACTGCCTTACCTTCGGTATTGTTTCTCACCGTGCCGCTCATCACCACAACGGCTCCATTTGCCGGGTCATCTGCCAAACCATAGACCTCATCTAAAGATAGGGGGGCGATGCGAATGGCACAATAGGCAGGCTGCCGCGCCATAGATGAGTTTGAGAGACAGTCAGAAAGGGGAGCGATTCCCGTAGGGATTGTTTGACGAATCGCGTCAGCCATAGCTCGTTTGGTGAAATAAAGATCTCTAGTACCGATCCTACTGTAGTTTTCCGGATGAAGTCTTTAAGAACCTCGTCGCCTTGTCTACAACTCGTTCCTGCTTGCCTATTGACCAAACTTAAAACTCAAAACTCAAAACTCAACACGGTACGACAACGATACTGACCTTGCAAGAATATTGACCTGAATGGAAATCCGCTAGATGGGTCTTGTACACTGATCCCTATACTCTAGTTTCGATCTCTAATGACCTTCAGTTGGTTAACGCCTAGTCACTTCATTATGCTGGGTTTGCTTGTAATATTTGCGATCGCCCATAGTGGATTGGCAGCCCTGCGTCCCTGGGCTGAAAAGAAAACTGGCGCACGGTTGTATCGGGTGTTTTTTGCCCTCGTCAGTTTACCGCTGGCAGTGGTACTGATTGTTTATTTCATCAATCATCGCTATGACGGTTTGCAACTTTGGCAAGTTCAAGGCATGGCAGGAGTGCAGCCGCTCGTGTGGATTTTGTCGGCAATTTCATTTCTGTTTCTTTATCCCGCCACCTTCAATCTGCTAGAAATTGCGGCAATCCAAAAACCGGCTGTTCATCTCTATGAAACGGGGATCATTCGCATCACCCGGCATCCTCAAATGGTTGGGCAGGTGATTTGGTGTGTTGCCCATACGCTTTGGCTGGGCACAACGTTTACGCTGCTGACCTCGGTTGGGCTAGTGTTACACCATTTGTTTGGCGTGTGGCATGGCGATCGCCGTTTGCTGGCTCGGTATGGTTCAGCGTTTGAAGCAGTCAAAGCCCGAACTTCAGTCATGCCATTTTGGGCGATCGCTCAAGGGAAGCAAACTCTTAAACTAGGCGAATTTTTGCGACTGTCTTATTTGGGAGTTGCAGTATTTATTCTGCTTCTAGCTTGGGCACATCCCATAATGATTGGTGCAACAGGAAGCATAGACTGGTAGGATGATCCCAAGCATTTTTTAGAATCAATATTTTATCAGTCAGCAGATAGCAAAAACATGGGCGAACAATCCTTTGAGCAAGAAGTTTTAGCTTCCTCGTCTCCGGTTCTGGTTCATTTTGGTGCCCCTTGGTGCGGTCCTTGCCGAGTGATTGAACCCCTCCTCTCTCGGCTTCTATCCGAGTGTGGCAGTTCACTAAAATTAGTAGGAATCAACGCCGACGAAAATCTAAAATTAGCAAGCCAATATCGCATCACAACCTTACCAACCATCCTTTTATTTGAAGGTGGAAAACTACACCATCGCATGGAAGGTATTTATCAGCGAGAAGTTCTACGAGCAGAACTAGACAAGCTTGTGGCTAAATCACGTTCAACCAATACGTTGGTTGGCTAATATGTTTGGTTAGCTAGGCAATCAAGCTGCTGTTATGTTGCCTACCTTGCCTACGCTGGCTTCTTCCAGGGTAGGACATTAGCGACATGCTGCCTATTTTCTGCTTAACCTATTTACTTCGCGACTTGCCACGGGATCATGACATCTTGAGCGAGGCGTTGCGATACGGCATAGGCTCCATAGCGGTTAAGGTGGCTTGGATCGGAGAAATAGTCGGGTTGGGTTGCAAGGGCACTACTAAGATCACGATAAATAAAGCCAAACTGGGGCGCAAGGCTGAGCATGTGCTGCTGGAAGGCATCTTCATGCCGTTTGCGAGCGGGATCGAGGTATTCCTGAGTGAGCGGCAAATTGACAAATACGAGTGGCAATTTTTGGGATTGAGCATATTGAGCGATCGCGATCATCGCGTCGGTTTGCACTCCGTCTAGTCTAAAAGACTCGTAGTCAGAATCATAGTCCCCTGAAACCCTTGCGTACTTTTGATAGTAAGTGACAGGATTGAAGCGAATGGGTAACGGCAAAAATCCATCAATATCAATCATGCCTTGCCCATCGGCAGAAAGCGAAGGAGCCGAACTCGCGGCGGCAGCAGGAGAACTGGAGTTAATTAAGCTATCAGAAGATGCCAATACATCGGATGAAAGCGCTTGAGGCAACAAGCTAATTAATTGATCACGGAGCCGAGTCTTGAGGCGATCTCGCTGACCATACACTGCTGATAATCCGCCCAACTGTTTCGTGAGTGCCTCATTCATCTGCTGATAGCGGTTGGCGCTAGAGGGATCAACTGTTTCAGTGACAGATGCAGGAGTGCCGTTGGGTTGCTGGGTTGCCGTGGGCGCCTGAGCAAGGGTAGTACTGGCGATCGGGGGTTTGCCCGCAGTTAAGGTGCGGTAACCTTCTGAGGTAACCATACCGTTATAGGTAATATCCATCCGAGCGCTATTAAATGCCCGTGCCCCATCCGCAAACAGCAATAATTTTGGTCGTTTGTCTTGGGGCAACACATGCCGTACCAGTAAATCGACCACTTGAGCCGTCGCGCCATTAACCCCAAAGTTGAAAATTTGAACGTCGGCATAGCCTTGTTTTGCTAGCGCTTTTTCTAGTGCCGCCGGATCGATGCCCCGTAATGCCCTAGAACTACCGATAATTAGCACATCGGGCGCTCCAAAAATTTCTAAATAGCTTTGATAAACGGCAAGCTGGCGATCAAATTGACGACTATTAAAGCTTGGGTAGTCTAGCGTTGTCGCTAAGGTGTCTGCTTTTGCCTGCATTGGGGAAGCAGGCAGTATCTTTGCATCGGGGGAATTAGTAGCTTGCGGCAAAGATAGCGTTGTTTCGCCTGGTTGGGTAAAGCTAGAAGCGTTAAAGGCAGTGGGGTCGCTCTTTTTTTTGCTAAGCGATAGATCGGGGAGCGGGGTGGATTTAGGCGGAGTTGTCAGGGAAGCCGCAGACGTTTGAGCAGTCGGTGCAGAGGACGATCGCTGGAGCCAATAGCCAAGCAGCCAGTCTGTTTGCAGAATGAGCAGCAGCCCCACCATGCCCCAAATGAGTCCAATGCCTAACCGTTGGCGGCGTGACGGATCGGGCGTTTCAGTTGCGGAAAAACTGGGATGCAGCGGTGCAGATTCTAACGGAATAAAGAGTTGAGTTTGAATCAGCGATCGCTGAATTCGAGCTAGCGTTCCTGCAAAGACTTGAGCGATCGCCGTTCTGTGATCGGGGGTGGGTTGCGCTGACCACGGCACCATAGCTCCCACAGGTGACAGCAACTCATCCACATGGCTCTCTGATGCCGCAAATTCTGGGGTTGCAGTGGGCACTAAGCGATCGCCACTCTTAAAGTCAAGCCCGTAATGCCAGAGGGGAATCCGCTGTCCAGAGCGCCGCCCATACACGCGCACACCTGCGATTTCAGGAATATGCAGCGGCTTGAGAAATCGGGCGATCGGGGCAGCAATGGCATCCTGCCGAGGACAGTTTGGCGCATCGGTCATAATATGCAACAAATTGCCTTTTTGCCGAATCTGCACCCGAATACCGCCCGTGGCTAATTTGGCATTGAGATCCGGATTGACCAAGCGCGTGAGCAAAAAGGTAATAGCGGCTAAGTTCCCTTGACGAGCCAGATCGAGCGTAGAGGGAGCTAGTTCTAGATGGTTAGCGGCGGGTAAGTCTACCCAGTGAACCCAAGCAGGCGGAGACGCGATCGCCGTCGAAAGCGTCATCATTCCATAGAGAGCAGCCCCGTGAATTCCTTGCGGCACCAACCCTTTTAGCACGGGTTCAATCGCCGCGATCGCCTTCGTTTGATCGGGCACTGTTCCGGCACTCTTGGCGCTTCCAGCACTTCCCGCACAGGAAAGATGCAGAGTAGAATCTTTTAGCAGTGCTGACAATTCCATTGCCTGATCTGCCGAATGACGATTGAGCAATTGAGCGATCGCCTGCACATCGCCCCAGCGCGCCCAATCTTTCAAGATATCTTCCGTGGGGGTCAGGTCTACCCGCAACACCCATTCCGGCTGCGGTTCACCGCTTACCTGCCCAAATACCACCGCATCTCGAATGTGCTGAAGTTCTAGTTCCCGAAGACGCTGAGCAATCACTTCTCTGAGTAACGCTAAATCGGGGCTATACGCCGACTCACACACCAGCAGTAACCGACTTGGCGCTATTTCGGGGGAAAACTGGTGACTGGGCGATCGCTCATCCACCCCAATTGCTTCAGTTTTGGCACGCACGGCAACACCCAAACTGCTCAGCGCATGACTGAGGTAACGGGCGATCGCGTCGGGCTGCCCCTGTTGGGCGAGGGCAAAAGCCGCTGCCATCGGATCAATGGGAGTGAGGGCAGGCTGATTAGCCTTTGTCAAAGGAGTTGCAGGAGTTGCAGCGCGATCGCCTGAAGTTGTAGGTGCATTCCAGTCCAAATCAATCACTTTTGTCCAAAGAGGCTGATGATCACCAATACGCCGCCCATAGACAATCAGGCGATGAATGTGAGCCGAGCGGATTGGCGCAGAACTAAGTGATGCAAAACTAAGTGACAAAGAAGAGTCTGGAGAATCAGAGGCTAAAGCGTGTGACAGCAACGCAACAATAGCATCGGCATCTGGACTCTGCTCACTTTCCACCAAAATGTGAAGGTGATTTCCCTTCAAACGAATTTTGATGTGAGCTTGGCTATGACCAAAAACCTCCTGTAGCCAGTGTTTCAGGTTTCTACGGGCGATCGCAGATTCCTGGGTTGGCTTTCCAGAAGAAATTGGGAGTTGTCCAGCGGCGTTCAGCATGAGAGCATTAACAGTAGCAACTTTACTGATACAGGGGGAACAAGAGCAATCTTGCCCCATAGAGATAACATATCCTTATTCGATCTGGCACGGTTTAGAATTAAATTGCTTAGGATTAAACTGCAAGTTTCCATACCCTTGCCAATGCCGATACGCACCTCGTATCAGTATTGAACACCTAATTTTAAAAAGCGCTCAGGTAATATTGCTTTTCTTCAGCCTAAGTTATTGTCTTTTCACGTTTTGTTACCGCTTAGAAAACTCGCTTCATAAAAATTACAGTTAAATCGAGCCATGCAAACCTCCGATCGCTCCCCTAAAAAAGCTCCCGTTTCTGCTTTGCCCCCCCCCGCCTTAGAGCTATTGATTAGTCTAGCAACAGCACCCCTGCTAATTGGGTTGGTCGGTGGAAAAGCCCTAGCAGAAGTCTCTCAAGAGATTGGAAAATTTGCTGAAGAAGTGTTTCGGGGCGATCGCCTGCCCCTGTTAAACCTGTCCAATCCTCCCTCACCGTCTGTTAATACGGTCAATCCTGATTAGTTCAGGCATGTTTACCAAAAACATTTGGTCACCTGAACCACTTCACAGGTGGAAAATAGCCCATAGAATACTTTGATGTCTTTCTAGAACCAGCCTCTATGAGTGTGACACGTGCTTCAGATGATGCCTTTAGTTCCAGTACAGTGATTGAATCTAGAACCGCGGCAGAGATGTCTACAACATCCACTTCCGATCTCTTCCTTAAGCTGCGGCTTAAATCAGTTGAAGAAACCTGGGAGTCTGTTTTACGGCAAGAATGTGGACAACAACTCGTCGATTTGCTGAATCAACTTCGCGACTTGTGTTCTCCTGAAGGACAGGCAAACACTTTTATCGAATCTGAAGTACTCAAGGTCGTTGAAAATCTTGATCTCAATGAAGCAATTCGGGCAGCCCGCGCCTTTGCTCTTTATTTTCAGCTAATTAATATTGTTGAACAGCACTACGAACAACGAGATCAACTGCAATATCGGGCGGCAGTGCGCGATGCTGGCAGTTCAGATTCTGGCACTTTCAGCCCTGGCGAAGAAACGACCCACGCGAGTCGATTAGAAGCCGATCTTTTAGAAAAAACGCTGCAAGATCCTGAAACTCGGCGTGCATTGGGGACGTTCCATTGGTTATTCCCTAAACTGCAAACGCTGAATGTTCCGCCTCAGCATATTCAAACTCTCGTAGAGCAGTTAGATATTCAGCTTGTTTTTACTGCCCACCCGACCGAAATTGTGCGCCACACCATTCGCGATAAACAGCGCCGAATTGCCACGGTTCTACGTCAGCTTGACCAGGTAGAAGAACGCCAAGCCATCCAAGGGTTAGATATTGATTCAATTGATGAAAACCAACTGCGGGAACAACTGACCGAGGAAGTGCGGCTCTGGTGGCGCACCGACGAATTGCACCAGTTCAAGCCCACCGTATTGGATGAAGTAGACTACGCACTGCACTATTTTCAAGAAGTACTGTTTGATGTAATTCCCCAATTACATCAGCGGTTTAAGCGGGCAATGAAAGAATCTTTTCCTGGCATTCAGCCGCCCAACTATGATTTTTGTCGGTTTGGCTCGTGGGTCGGTTCCGATCGCGATGGCAACCCGTCCGTTACGCCGCAGATCACCTGGCAAACCGCTTGCTATCAGCGAAACTTGGTGATTAATAAGTACATTGGTTCAGTGGGTAAGCTGATCGATCTGCTGAGTCTTTCCTTGCATTGGAGCGATGTATTGCCCAACTTGCTGGAGTCGTTGGAGCAAGATCAACTGCAAATTCCTGCCGTTTATGATAAGCTCGCCATTCGCTATCGTCAGGAACCCTACCGTTTGAAGCTGGCATATATCCAACAGCGGTTAGAAAATACCCGCGATCGCAGCCTCAAAATGTACAAAGGGGAGTATGTTCAGCAAACTCATTCTGACCAAGAACGCGCCACATTCTACCGTTCTGGCGCAGAGTTTTTGTCAGAACTACGACTGATTCAAAGCAACCTTTGCGAAACTGGACTCAGTTGCCGCGACCTGGAAAATCTCATCTGTCAGGTTGAAATTTATGGTTTTCACCTTGCCCATTTAGATATTCGCCAAGAAAGTACTCGCCACGCGGACACCATTGATGAAGTCGTGCAGTATATGCAATTGCTGCCCAAGCCCTATCGCGAGATGACGGAAACTGAGCGGATCGACTGGTTGTCTACTGAACTGCAAACTCGCCGCCCTCTCATTCCTGGAGCGCTACCATTTTCTGAGAAAGCGAACGAAGCGATCGAAACGTTTCGGATGATTAGCACTCTGCATGACGAATTTAGTCCAGAGATCTGCCACACTTACATCATCAGCATGTGTCACGATGTCAGCGATATGCTAGAAGTGCTGCTGTTGGCAAAAGAAGCGGGACTCTACGATCCGGGAACGGGGATCAGCATGATCCGCGTGGTGCCCCTGTTTGAAACGGTGGAAGATTTGCAAAAAGCGCCTGCTGTTTTAACCCAACTCTTTGAAATGCCGTTGTATCGCACGATGCTGGCAGGCGGACACAATCCTGATGCAGAGATAGGTCTACCCGTTGAAAAACGATCTTGGCGGCTCAAGCCTCATTTGGCTGAAGTGATGCTGGGCTATTCGGATAGCAATAAAGACTCTGGTTTTCTCAGTAGTAATTGGGAAATTCACAAAGCTCAGCAAGCACTCCAATCCTTAGCTGAACGCTATGATGTTCTACTCCGTATCTTTCATGGGCGGGGCGGATCAGTCGGTCGAGGGGGCGGTCCTGCGTATGAGGCGATTCTGGCACAACCGGGGCGCAGCGTAAACGGGCGCATCAAAATTACGGAGCAGGGAGAAGTGCTGGCTTCTAAATATTCCCTGCCAGAGTTGGCGCTATATAACTTAGAAAAGGTTGCTTCGGCAGTCCTTCAAAGCAGTTTGCTGCGGACTGGGTTTGATGAAATTGAGCCTTGGCACGAAATTATGGAAGAGTTGGCGGCGCGATCGCGGACTCACTACCGCGCTTTGATCTATGAGCAACCCGACTTCATCGATTTTTTCCATAGCGTCACCCCAATTGACGAAATTAGCCAGCTACAGATTAGTTCCCGTCCGGCGCGACGGGGTGGCAAGCGCGACCTGGCAAGCCTCAGAGCGATTCCCTGGGTGTTTAGCTGGACTCAGAGCCGTTTGCTGCTGCCTGCCTGGTATGGCGTAGGTACTGCGCTACGGGACTTTTTGCGGGATCATCCTGAGGAACATCTCAAGCTACTGCGCTACTTCTACTTCAAATGGCCATTTTTTAAAGTCGTCGTTTCTAAAGTGGAGATGACCTTATCCAAGGTTGATCTACAAATTGCGCGACACTACATGAGCGAACTGGTACATCCCGAAGATCGGGAACGATTTGAGCCAGTATACGAGCAGATTGCCAATGAGTTTTACCTGACTCGCGACATGATTCTGACAATTACTGGACACAAGCGCTTGTTGGATGGCGACCCAGATTTGCAGCGATCAGTGCAGTTACGGAACGGTACGATTGTGCCCCTGGGTTTTCTTCAGGTTTCTTTGCTCAAACGCCTGCGCCAAAGTAAGGACGAAGCGGCATCGGGCATTGTGCGATCGCGCTACAGCAAAGGCGAACTGCTGCGGGGTGCCCTGTTGACGATCAACGGCATCGCTGCCGGAATGCGAAACACAGGCTGAGCCAAGGCTATTGACAAAAAGCCCCCTCAGCAACGCTTTCGGGGGCAACTAGCTTTAGGAGCGATGAAGTGAATAGTACAAAAATACTGTAAAAATAACTCTTTGTCAATCAGCGTTCAGCGTTACTCTTTCGTTTATGAGCGAGCCTTGATACAGCCGCGATCGCGAGTAGCTTTCATGCCAAAAATCGAACACCCGTCTGATTCTCAGCCCCAATCATTGCTTAACCCAAAAAGTGGACGGAGGCGTTCCTATAAAACGCTATTGAGTCCCAATGGACGCACCACTTTTTTGCAGATCAATGCAAAGTCTGCTTTCTGGCGCGATCTCTACCACTTGCTGCTTACCATGTCATGGATGCAGTTTTTGGGCTTGGTAGTCGGGCTGTATTTAGCTGGTAATTTATTGTTTGCGGTCGCCTATGTTTTGGGCGGCGACTCTATTGCAAATGCTAAACCGGGTTCTCTCGTGGATGCCTTTTTCTTTAGCATTCAAACCATGGCAACCATTGGCTATGGCGCACTGTATCCCAAAACTTTTTATGCCAATTTGCTGGTGGCAATCGAGGCGCTGATTGGTTTATTGGGGGTTGCTATGATTACCGGGTTGATGTTTGCCCGGTTTTCTCGTCCATCGGCACGGGTGATTTTTAGCCGCGTGGCGGTTGTGGTTCCCTATGATGGCAAACCCACTTTGATGTTTCGCACGGCAAACAATCGCGGCAACCAAATTTTGGAAGCGCGACTGTGGGCAACATTGGTGCGATCGGAAACCACTGCCGAAGGCTACACCATGCGGCGAATTTATGATCTTAATTTGGTTCGGAGTCACAGTCCTCTATTTACCCTCTCCTGGACTGCCATGCACCCAATTGATGAAAGCAGTCCCTTGTATGGAGAAACACCAGAATCACTTGCTAACAGCGACGCAGATATCATCGTGTCGCTCACGGGGCTAGATGAAACCGTTGCTCAACCCATCAATGCCCGTGAATCTTATGCGGTGAGCGATTTAATTTGGAATCAGCGGTTTGTGGATGTGATTTTCTCGTTGCCTAATGGACAGCGCGTTGTGGACTACAGCTACTTCCATGATGTGACAGCGATCGCGCCTTAGGAGAATCTCAGTAGAAAAAAGAGGCGGATCTAACTCATTCAACGGTTACTGATCGCCCAATGACCCATTAAACTGACTGCCCAACTTGTCCACCTAAATTTAGTTGACTCGCTTGCGAAAACCGCAGATATCAAAAAATTAACCTGAACAGTAAAATCTTTCCTGAAAATTGTCTGAAATTGGCTGCTACTCAGTATTTCATCTGAAACGATTACCCTAAAAAACAAAACATAAACTTATTCAGAGGGTTAGGTTAGGTAAATACCAATGCATAAAACTTTACAAAGTTTAGTAAGATGCATTTATTGATGAACTAAGCATTTATTCTTATTGCCATGCAAGCGGATCAATTTCCTTGGCTGACCGCGATTATCCTACTTCCCCTAATCGCAGCAGCGCTTATTCCAGTATTACCTGATAAAGAAGGTAAAAGTGTCCGGTGGTATGCCCTTGGTGTCGGTTTCGCAGATTTTGTATTGATGGGTTACACCTTTTGCACTCATTACGATGCAAGTAATGCTTCCTTCCAACTTGTTGAAACCTATGCTTGGGTGCCCCAGCTAGGGCTGAACTGGTCAGTTTCAGTAGATGGCTTATCGATGCCGCTTGTATTATTGGCAGGTTTGGTCACAACGCTCTCGATTTTTGCGGCTTGGCGCGTCGATCGCCGCCCTCGCCTTTTCTACTCCTTGATGCTGGTGCTATATGCCGCCCAGATTGGAGTCTTTGTCGCCCAAGATATCCTGCTTCTCTTCATTATGTGGGAAGTGGAACTAGTGCCTGTCTACTTACTCATTTGCATTTGGGGTGGACAAAAACGCCGCTACGCCGCCACCAAATTTCTGATTTATACCGCTGCTGCTTCCATCTTTATCTTGATTGCTGGATTGGCAATGGCATTCTCTGGCGACACCATCACTTTCGATATGGTGCAGCTAGGATTAAAAGATTATCCCTTACCGCTAGAGTTGGCGCTTTACGCAGGCTTATTGATTGCTTTTGGAGTCAAGCTAGCAATCTTCCCGATGCATACCTGGTTGCCCGATGCTCATGGTGAAGCATCTACGCCTGTGTCCATGATTTTGGCAGGAGTGCTGCTGAAAATGGGTGGTTACGGGCTGATCCGCCTTAACCTAGAACTTTTGCCCGATGCTCACGTTTATTTTGCGCCAGTTTTGGCAGTTTTGGGCGTAGTCAACATCATTTATGGAGCCTTTAGTTCCTTTGCCCAAACCAACATGAAGCGCCGTCTTGCCTATTCCTCCATTTCGCATATGGGGTTTGTGTTACTAGGCATTGCTTCCTTTACCGATCTGGGAATGAGTGGAGCGCTGTTACAAATGCTCTCCCACGGCTTAATTGCAGCAGTATTGTTCTTCTTAGCTGGAGTCACCTACGATCGCACCCACACGATGGCAATGACCGAAATGGGCGGCTTAGGTCAGGCATTGCCCAAAGTCTTTACTTTGTTTACCATCGGGGCTATGGCATCTTTAGCGCTCCCTGGGATGAGCGGTTTTGCCAGCGAATTGGCAGTGTTTGTTGGCATAGCAACCAGTGAGAGCTACAGTTCTATCTTCCGCACAGTCACCGTTTTGCTTGCGGCTGTTGGCTTGATTCTCACCCCAATCTATTTGCTTTCCATGCTGCGGCAGGTGTTTTATAACTCTGGTGAAGCGTCGTTTTGCGGCATGAGCGAAGACGATATGATTGGCACTGCACAACAGGAAGCTGTTTGTTTTGGTACAAGCTGCGTGTTACCGGCTGATGCAGAATTTAACGATGCTGTGCCGCGTGAAGTGTTTATTGCCGCTTGCTTTATTGCTTTGATTATTGGCATTGGAGTTTATCCAAAACTGACCACTGGGTTGTATGACGCAAAAATGGTCGCAGTCAATGATCACATCCAGAAATCTTACGCTCAACTGGCTCAAGCCAATCCTCATATTTACGCTCAAGATTTTCTGGTGCCATCCATTGGCGACCCTGAACTTGCTCCTCTTCTAGGAGTAGTTAAGTAGTCGCTGTTGGTCTAAACGATTCAGCCTAGCAACGGATGAATAGGTTATGACACGAGTACATATCCCAGTTTTGCAAATATGCCCACCTGCGCGAAGCAAGCTAGACCCCCAACCCTTTGTATCTTAAGGATAGAGAGATAGACCTCTCCTAGAGCGAGAGAGGGATTTAGGTGAGGGTCAAAATTGATGGCTTGGCAAGGGTTTTCAGCATTTTTACAAAAACTGTCTGAAGTACTGTTAAAAAAATCGTTTTAAAGTTCGGCAAATGAGTACGGTTTCGTACCGACAGTCGCGATCGAAGAAATTTAGCATCGTAGTCCTACGATGCTAAATTTCTTTTTTTACTGTTTATTTTTCACTATTCCTATGAGTTCAATCTCTAAGCCCCAGCATCGAGTTTCTTTCTTATCCATTGAAACTACGCAGAGCGTGACTAAACATGAACTTGGAAAATCGAGTATTGCAAACTAGCAAGACTGACCTTTCTCTAAACGGAATTAGAGTACTTGTGGTGGATAACGATGCGGATACCCGGTTGCTCTACACCATCATATTAGAAGAATATGGAGCCGAAGTCCTTGCGGTTGGCTCCGCAAAAAATGCCTTACTTGCAGTGGAACAGCTAAAGCCCCATCTGTTGATTAGCGATATTTATTTACCTGGCGAAGATGGCTATAGTTTAATTTATAAGATTAGAAGTTTAGACCCGGTGCAAGGCGGACACATTCCCGCGATCGCGGTCACCGGTTTGTATAAAGACCTGTGCGACCTCAACCCCACATTCGCTAAATTTCAACTCCATTTCACGAAGCCAATTGACCTGAAGGAATTAGTGACCGCAGCAGTTAGCTTAACCAAGCCAGAACGGATACCCCAATGATGCGAGATACAGCGCTTAATTAGATACTCATTATACTTAACGCACCAACTCTAATGCCCCACCCCCAGCCCTTGTTCCCTCTCTTGTGGGAGAGGACTAGGGTGAGAGTAGATTGGATTTGGTGAGGCAAGTATATTAATGCCCTTAATTGCCTATTCAAGCCACAGAGCTAAGTGATTTATAAAAATGATTGCTTTACAAAAGCGGCTCATATCTTTAGGATTGTGGCAGCTTGAATTGAGATTTTTTTGGTTAGGGCAGCGTCATGTCAAATTCTTCACCTCCAGGGCAGCGTCCACCTCATCTACGAGATGACGAGCCGATCGCGCTCCTCATTGCCGCACTATCTTTTGGTGCCATTTTCTTCTGGATATTCAACCAAAATCAACAACAGTTTTCTCTGGGAAATTTTCTCAAAAAAGCAGGTGAAACGAAAGCGCCTCAAGTGATTACTGTACCTTTGCCTCAACCCACAGAACCAGAAATCCCTGGGATCAAAAAAAGTCCTCCCTTAGAAGACCCCGCTCAACAACTCACCCCCCCTGGGGCAACTGCCCCTGTCGCTCCAGTCCCACCCCCCGCAACCGTAGTCCCGTCTCCATCGGCTCAACTGGCTCCGACTCCCATCCAACCATCGGGTACGCCCTTATCCTTCGTCGATGTGCCAACCAACTATTGGGCATATTCTGCGATCGCTGCCCTTTCAGCCCAAGGGATTATCAGTGGCTATCCCGATGGCACCTTTAAGCCAGACCAGCCAGTCAACCGATCAGAATTTGCGATTCAGCTTCAAAAAGCTTACGCTAAACCCAATCAGATGCCAGCGATTGCATTTTTAGACGTGCGACAAGGAGATTGGCGGTTACCCGCGATCGATCAAGCCGTCAAAATGAACTTTATGCGTGGCTATCCCGATAAAACGTTTCGTCCCACTCAAAAAGTTTCGCGCATGGAAGCCGCAGTTTCCATGGCAAAAGGATTAGGGCTACCAGTTCCCTCTGATCCTGAAGCGATTTTGCAAAGTTATCCCGATCAAAATCAAGTCCCTGCATGGGCGCGATCGCTCCTGGCTGCCGCCATTCAAGCCGAGCTAGTTTCCGGCGATCCCGATACAAAACAGTTAAATCCAAACCAAGCAGCATCCCGCGCAGATGTGGCAGCCTTCGTCTACAAAGGACAAAAGCTAGGGGCAAAGTAACCAAAAAGCAATAAATTATCATCGAGAACTTAAAAAAAGTATTTCAGTTTTTGAGACTTAGGCTTAAATGTAGACAGGACTGCATTGCGGAAGCCTAAGGAGTGAAACATGCACCTATTCAAAAGTCATCGATTAAATATGCAAGTAGTAACCCGCTGGAAAAATCAACTCGCTGCGATCGGCGGTATGGCTCTTGCCGCTGGCTTGTTCGTTAGCACCCAAGCCCCTGCTCAAGCTCAAGCAGCTTACGGCAGCTACATTGGGGGTGGCATATCGTTTGGTGTAACCAACGGTGGCGGTGGTCCAAACGAAACCACGAATGCTTCGGGCAATCTCGCAGTTCGCTATAAGTTTCTAAGAGCGCCTGTTTCATTGCGAACTCAAGTTTTAGTCGGCGGCAATGGTGCAGCGATCGTTCCCACAGTTTCCTACGATATTCCCATTAACTGGCAGGGAGATGCCTACATTGGAGCAGGTGCATCTATCGTCAGAGGCGATAAAACTCCCATTGGTAATAAAGGCAGCTTCGTCATTCAACCCGGCGTTGACTATTCCTTGCCGAACACCAGCTTGATGCTATATACCAATGCGATCATTGCATTTGATGGCTATAAATCCAACAATGGCACCGCAGTATCCATTCAAGCAGGCGCAGGGCTAAGGTTTTAGCGCAGGCTTTAAGCAACTTGAGCGGTTCACCATAGCCTAAAATAATCAATTCAACTTAAACCTTGGATGATTATTTGACAGCACAGATTTATTGGGCATCCTCAAACCGGGTAATATCGTCTTCGCCTAAATATTCGCCATTCTGAACTTCAATCATCACCAGCGGAATCACCCCAGGATTCTCGACCCGATGGGGAGTAGACATCGGCACATACGTGGACTGCTTCTGGATCAAAATGGTTTCTTTGCCATCGCAAATTACCTTGGCAGTACCCGACACAACCACCCAATGCTCACTCCGGTGATAGTGCATTTGGGTGGTAATGTGGTGTCCGGGTGCCAGTTCAATTCGATTAATTCGGTAGCGATTCCCTTCCTCCAGCAGCGTGACATTGCCCCAAAAACGGACACGAGTCGCCTCATTTTCTGAAGCCGTCTCATCGGTGATTAACTGAGAATTGTTATCGCTCATCGATCGCTCCATCCAAGTAATTACTCATTTAAATCAGCTTTCTCACTCATGAGTTTGTTGAGGAAACACCTACATTGGAAAATCTTGTTCAAACTTTTGTCGAGTCAGGGGTTGCTCCAACACTAAACCCTCTCCTCCCAACGTTTCCAACGGTTTTCCTTCCACCGAAAACCAAACACCCATAGCCGGATTCAGACTAGTAGCCGTATATAAAATTTGAGCTAAACGCCCCGTCATCGAGGTGCTGCCTCCCCCCAGCGTAAACTCTTTAGACAGATCGATATGAATTCCGTCGGGTTGAATCGACAGGCTGCGAAGCTGAGTCCTGGTTGGAATAGTAGTTACCTCATTTGCTGTTGAAGACCCTGCCAAAAGTTGCTGAATCGCAGTTTTGAGCAAAGAATTCGCATCGCCGCTAGAGCTTACTTTGATAGGGCGGGGGGCAAGTTCAATTGCTGTATCCGAGGGTTTTAACCAGTAGATCTGAAGCGTTTTATCCGCAGTTGCCGGAATGGAATCGATCGCAGGATTTTGAGTATTTGGGTTAGAAGGAATGGGCGCAGCAGGCGTTCCCGCTTTCTCAGGCTGAGACGATTCAATCGTATTGGCAGCGGGTAAGGGTGGAGTACGAGAGGACCATGCCCACCAAGCAGTACCCCCACCAGTTAGCAAAAGGATCGCAGAAAACGCTGCAAGAATACCGGGAGGAATTGGGCGGCGGGGCTGTTGGTCTTGCATGAGAATCTTCCTCAAACGGTTGAATATAGAATACTAGCGATGGCGCGATCGCATAGAATCATCGCAAGTTTAATAGATCTACATCCGCTTGGAGCAATTTCGGCAATAAACAGGCAAAAAGTTGCAAAGATAAAATGTAAAGATTTAAATCTTTAGACCTTGGGGCAACCGCAAGAATGCGACAAGTTCCAGTTTTTTATCCTTTACCTGAAACCGAATCACTCTTGCCGTCAATTGTGACCATTTCACTTGACCCAGACCGCCAGGTAAACTACTCAACTGCTCCAGCTTAAAGCGGTTGAAAAGGTTCGTCGCAAACGCTTGAATAAATTGTTCCGGAAGCTCTTCTCCATTGAGCTTCAGCATCGGTCTAGTCAAGGTCAGTCGTTGTCCTTCCGCAAACGTGATCCCCGATTCTGCCTCAATCTTAAACTTTTGGGCAGTTTTCACCTCTTCAATTTCAACCTGCAACCTAATTCTGCCACCCGGCAAAAATTCTACGTTCGGGTTCAGAATCCGATACTCATCCAGTTTGGTTCGCAAATCTTGGATGCGCTGAGGAATTCCTGTTCTGTCTGCTTCTCCAGATGGTTCTGCTTGTGCCTGTTTACTATTGCTGTTGCCCAAACCCCGCAATAGCTTTTGAATTTCCTGTTGAACTATCGGCGATCGCAGCGCGCTAATCAAATCCTCCTCTCGAATCACCAGCCGCATCCCCACGCCCAGCGGTGCCTGTAACTCTGTCTTTTTCTCCTTTCGCAGCGCTTTGACATTGACATTGATCGGGTCAGTTTCAAATTCCAGGGTATCAATCCGGATGCCTTCCAAGGGAAATAGCCCCCGTCCGGCAATCCGAATTTTGTCTACTTTGCCCCCGATCGCATTGTGAACCGGGGTATTATCTACCCGCACTTTGAGTTGCTCTACCTTTTTGAATTGACCCCGAATCGTACTTTCAGCGACTTTATCAACCCCAAAGTTAACGGGCGAGAGAACACTAATAAGGCTAGAAAGAATCAGGATGAGGATTTGCATAGTAGATTTTAGGTAGAGATTTTGAACTATGAATAGTAGATTTTAGACTAGACCGTTTGAATGACTCTAGGGTCGGCACAACTCTACAAACGGTTGTTCACCTGTCTCAACCTACCATTCAATCCACCGAATGATAGTTGGATTGGCTTTAGCTTAAATCACCATCTGGCTTTCCTCAATGGCTACCGATTCGGCTACTGATTCATCAGTGGGTTGTTTTACCCGCTCTAGCCACTTCTCAGCTTTTGAGTAGTTATCCTTTTGTACCTGTTGAATCGCTTGCTTAAAGTTTAACTGCACACCCCACACATCAGTATGGAAGCGCTTTTCTTGCTTCATCTGGTCAAAGAATGCGGCAGCTTCAATGTGCGAGAGTTGACCGATCGATTTAGCGATCGCCATAAACCCTTCAAATACATCGTCTGCCATCTTTGCGTCCCCACAAACATAGTAATGACATTGAGGATGACTCAGCGATCGCCAAAGTGCTTGGGCGTTCTCTTGCATCAATCCTTGAACATAGACTTTCTTGTCCGTCAATCGAGAGAAGGCAACTTGCAGATCAGTCAGCACACCTTGATTTTGCCAGGTAATCAATTGGTCGCCGTAAAGGAAGTCAGTGTGATTGCGACAGCCAAAGTAGAGGCAAGCCCTACCCAAGGGAATTCCCTGCTTTTGCAATGCTTCTCGATATTGCAGGAAGGCAATTAGCGGTGAAACGCCCGTGCCGGGACCAACCATCAGCATCGGCGCTTGGGAATCGAGCGGGGGACGGAACCCAGAAGTGCGAACCCCAATCCGAACCTTAGATCCCGGTTGCAGCCCAGCTAGATAGTTAGAGCAAAGCCCCTGTCTCGTCTTGCCTGCATCTGTTTTGATTTGCAAAACTCCTACCGTAATTTGAATCTGCTGAGGATGCAGCAACGGACAGGAAGAAATGGAGTAGAGACGCGGCTTTTGCTTGGGTAACAGTTCCAGCAGCGCTTCTAGGGTAATAGGAGCCGAAGGAAACTGATCAAACAGATCCGCAACACTCATGCAGGTGTCAGTGATCGTCTTCTTGAGCGCCACACTGTCCGCATGATCTTCGCCTTGCCGCAAAATTTCTAGCCAGGTTTCTAAGCGATGCTTTTCTTGAGGGTTTTGAGCGACGGAGTACAGGTACGCCAGCAGATCGTTAAAGGGTTCGCGCAATGCTAGGTCGAGTTCTTCAGACAGTAGCTGACCGACCGTAGTCGGAACGGCAACCGGAGGCTGATCGTCCGTGGTTTGTCCGTCAGGTGTGACGTAGTGAGCCGTAAAGTAAGCAGTCGGGGAAACTCCAACTCGCGCACAGAGGCGATCGACCAGTTCCAGTAGATTGCAAGGATAAACGGCAACATGATCGCCCGTTTCATACTGCAAATTGGTATCGGCAATGTCAAAGGCAATATAGCGAGTAGAACGGCTGCCCGGAATCACTTCTTGCAGCAGTTCATTGTTAGCAATGACAGGAACTGCAATGCCGCGTTCGTGAAACGTGTGCGTAGCACAATCGCCTGAAATAGCAGCAAGGGGCGGCAGATTCGCTGCGTCCAGGAAGGTTACGGCGAGTTTAGGAGCCGTTGCGCTTGCCGAATCACCAGCAGTTGCATCTTCACCCAACACGCGAGAGATTAAGCCCAGCCATTGCTTGAAGGTGTCTGCCTGACCTTTAATCTCATCCCCTTTATGCAGAGGAGCCGCGCGATTAGCCCCTGCTTTTGCTATGGCTTTATCTACAGAAATCCCAGCCGCGCAGAACTGCTCATACACGGTGCTGCCAATGCCCAATACGGAATAGTTCAAGCCATTGAGCGACCCCGCAGGCTGCTGTTTCAGCCATTGCAAGAATCGCTTACCGTTACTGGGCATTTCGCCATTCCCAAAGGTCGAGGTGACAATTAGCAGCAGCTTTTCATTGGCTAGTGTCTCCACCGGGTATTCGTCGAGTGCCATCACTTTTGGGCGGAATCGCTGTAACTGTCGGGCGGCTTTACGAGCAAACCCTTCTGCGGTGCCAGTTTCAGAGGCGTAGAGAATCAAAATTCGGTCTTGTCTATCGCCGTCTTCATCTGCAACCGCCATTAGTTTCTCCAGATCAATGCCGTCTGCGATCGCCCACTGATCCGCCGCATGGTGGTAAGCAGGCTCCAGGTAGAAATCGCGCATCTGGTGATGCCAAACCGGACAGGTACTCCCACCTGCTGCCGGAACCACCCAACCAGAGTCTCCCGGACATTCCCGTCCCGCTTTTTTCTCCCGCAAATCGTGGGTGAGGAATTGCCGCGAAGCTGTTTGGTGATCGACCATTGTCACCTTCGCTTTCTGGAAGGAGTGGAGAATGGCGATATTCAGTTCAAGTGCTACGCGATCGCGCCACAACGTCTGCTCAGAACTGGTGTCCAACTTCAGAACTTGGGCAATCTCCTCCATTTTGTTGTAGCGGTATTCGTCGAGGAAATCCCGCATGATTTCGGTGTCCATATACCAGCCGTTGAACGGCATACAGCCATACTGGATACCGCCAATATGCACCGAGAAATTGCTGATCGCCGGAATGGCATACCAGCGCATCCCAATCGCTTTAAATTCTGGAACGGTTGGGTGTTCGATATGCACTTCCAGCACTTCCTCTGGCTGCCAGTGATACATCTTTGGCTCCTGACCCGGAACCTCAATTACCACAGGCAGAATGTCATACTCAGTACGGGGTTCAGGCGGTTGCCAGCCAAATTTGATAATGGCATCGGTCAGACCCAGGTTTGCCGCATCACCCATGACACTGCCATTGGGCATTTTATATGCTGCATAGCGATAGAGTTGAGAATTCCAGAAGCGCGAACCCCACCGTTCCTTGGGCTGCTTGGGACGGAAGACGGTCATCGTAATTTGCAGGTTGCCGCCGTTCGTTGCAAACTTGACGTGTTCCTGACATTCGCGGAACATCTCATCGGGGTCAGTAACGTGGCGGCGATCGCGCACCACCATGTTGTTCCAAGAAATTCGCCCGACACACTTGGAGGCATTGCGCCACGCAACCTGAGTGCCATACGCCAGTTCTTCATAGGTGTGGGCGTAGGTTCCCGTCGCTTGAACCTCCTCGCGAATCTCTTTCCAGCGCCGCTCTTTGTCCTCTAGTTCCCAGGTCTGTTCTGACGAAATCAGATCGAGGAACTGTTTAGCTTTTTTGAGAATGCGCTCTTGATTCAGCATCGGCAACTTAATCACGCTGACGACACGATCCATCAACGTTTGCCATCCCTGACGTAACTTTGGTGTGAAGTCTGGCAGGTACTTTTCAAACAGGATAAATAGTGTATCCGTAATGGCGGGATAGGCGCAGGTTGGAACCTCCGCAAAGCTGTGAACCTGTCCTAAAAAGCGCAGTTCTTGCAGCATCTCCTCACTGCTGCCACTCCGCAGACAGCGCACCAAAAACTCTAAGGCTTGAAACAGGTGCAGCGATAGATAATCCATGTCTGCCCGTCCAAAAATCGGCAACACGAAAGAATATTTTTCAAATAGAATCTGGTAAAACTCCATCCCCATCTGCTGCTTGTTTTGACCAAACGCCTCCCAGCAAGCTGCCATTTCTTGCAGCATCTCCGGTGGTAAAGCATTATCATATCGACGCGCTGCCGCTGCCATCGGTAGAACAATATGAGTATCAAAGAATTTGTAGAGGGCAGAGTTTGCGCCTTTTTGCAGATCCTCGCGATCGTACTCCTCCAGATATGGAATTGACGGCAACATCCACATCCACACCTGCCGCGCCTTCAGCCAGTGCTGCGGACGCATCCCAATTTCCGCAAAAAACTTGCCGTAATCCTCAACGGAATCCAATCCATCCCCGTTTTCAGGCGGTATGCCCATCAGAGGCTCACCGACGATATTTTGCGTTTCGGGCTGAAGCTGGTGAATAGCACAGTCAAACAACTCATAGAAGAAGTCGTTCATGCCGTCGATCGCTTCTCCAAACAGATACTCAAGATCTGGCTCTTCTAGCAACAGGCGCTTCAGAAATGTCTCCATCTCTAGCTCTTTCCACGCCCGTAGCTTGTTCCACACATCTTTGACGATCACTTCATCCTGTGGAGTCAGGGGCATGGACTGAGGCAAATCAACTTCCACTGGTTCTGCCGCGCCTTGAGTGCGACGACGAGAACCATTCTGCTGACTAAATACTGTAATCGTGCTGCTGGATTCACTGGTGCTTTCGGTCAAGCGGACTTTTAGCTTTAGCTGCGGGGCAGGTTCCCAGGTGGTAATTGGAAACTCTAAATCGGCATTGGAATCACCGTTTAAGGATTCCTGAGTCGTGAAGGTTACGGTTCCCGCGTCCTGCCAGGGGTGGCTAATATCGCCTTCTCGATAGCATAGAGTAATGGCGATCGTGCAGTCTCCCTGATTCTTCAACTCCACTAACCAGCTTGGTTGCATTCGGGAGAATAAATCCTTTTGCAGTAGGGACTCGCCTTCAGAAGAGCTAAGCTGCACTCGACACTTATATTTATAGTGACGGTCAACAGGAAACTCAAGGGCAGACACTTCGGTCAGATGGATAATTCGCTTACGAGTAAGAGTTTGAAGGTCAGGCATCTTAGGAGGTAGAAAGGGGCACAGAGACGCAGCGAGTTATTGAGACGAGTACAAAACGTCAAAGTGTAATCTATCGCAAGCATGAAGAAAACGGGGATATCACTATAAGTCTCTTAATGTTTATAAATGTAGTGACTATCGGTAGTGACTATCGGCAATCTCACCTCAACTATTCCCAATAAAAATTTCTGGCGCTGCTGAATGCAAGTATGGTTTCTGAGTGTAAGTTTGGCGATAGAGACTGACTAGAGAGCTTGACCAAGGTTTCTGAAGCCTCTGTTTGTCATATGCCTAGCATCATTGCTCAAAGTTAAGCTTTTAGTGTTCAGAAAGTGTGAATTTGCAATGATCCATCTGCAACGATTCGTCAACGAGTGGCTTCAATGAGCCATTGTTTTAAGGTAGAAACGACATCGGCGATCGCCAGTTCTTGAACATCATGAGTGGCACGTTTTACCACTTCGACTTTGCCGTTTTTGAGCGATTTCCCCGTCACAATACGATAGGGAATGCCAATCAAATCTGCGTCCTTAAATTTCACGCCAGCCCGTTCATTGCGATCGTCTAACAGCGTCTCAATTCCAGCTTGATTTAGGTCTGCATAAAGCGTCTCAGCCGCTTGCACTTGCTCCGCATCCGCCATATTGGGAATGACGACGATCGCGTGATAGGGCGCGATCGCTGGTGACCACACAATCCCATCCTTATCATGGGATTGCTCAACCGCAGACTGCGCCAACCGCGACACGCCCACACCATAGCAGCCCATCACCAGCGGCTTTTCTTCTCCTTGCTCATTCGTGTAGGTTGCCCCTAACGCGGTCGAGTACTTGGTGCCCAGTTGGAAAATGTGCCCAATTTCAATCCCTCGTGCGGTTTGTAGCCGTTGAACCGGGTCGTGAATTGCGCGATCGCCCGCGATCGCCTTCCGCATATCCACGACCAATTCTGGCAGTGTAAATTCTGCGCCCCAATTTGCCCCCACTTGGTGATAGCCCGCTTCATCAGCGCCTGTGACAAAATTCTTTAGATCCACAGCGGTTTTATCCACCATCCGCAAAAACTTAGGAGCCACCATCCCCGCTGCTTTCGACTCAACCGGGGCAGGCTTAGGCGGCTTGATGTAGCTATCAGATAAATTGGGTGCCATGTATCCCAAAGGCAACGGTTTCGCCGCCCACTGTGCTTGAGCCGTCGCATCCGGCACCGTCAGCCCAATTACCGTACTGCCGCCATAATTCCCTGCTAGCTTCACCAACTCATTTTGCAGCTTCACCTCGTTGACATCCTGGTCGCCTCGAATGCTGACCAGCACTAAAACAGTTCTACCGCTGTCATAGACCGCTTGATACAGCACATTTTTGACGATAGCAGTGGGCGAACAGTTCAGAAATTCACACAGCTTGGCGATCGTTTCAGTTCCCGGAGTTTCGCGCTTTTCAGCCGTGGTAAACGGGGATGCTTCTACCTCAGTCGGTAAGGCGATCGCTTTCTCCACATTAGCGGCATACTTGCCATCTTCGGTATAGAGGATTTCGTCCTCACCCGCTTCCGCCAGCACCATAAATTCTTGCGAACCAGACCCCCCGATCGCGCCCGAATCTGCATCCACTGCCCGAAACGCCAATCCGCTTCGCCGCAAAATATTGTGATATGCCTGATTCATCTTTTCATAGGTCGCTTTCATTCCCGCTTCATCCGCATCAAACGAGTAGGCATCCTTCATAATGAATTCCCGTCCGCGCATCAACCCAAACCGGGGGCGAATTTCATCCCGGAACTTCGTTTGAATTTGGTATAGGTTCACAGGCAACTGGCGGTAGGAGCGGATCATATCGCGGGCGATCGCGGTAATTACTTCCTCATGAGTCGGTCCCAAACCCATCGATCTCCCTTGGCGATCGACCAGGGAAAACATGATTCCTTCCGCTTTCGTGTAGGTATCCCACCGTCCCGACTCTTGCCACAACTCGGCAGGCTGCATCTGAGGCAGCAAACATTCCTGCGCTCCAGCCGCATCCATTTCCTCCCGCACAATCTGGGACACCTTTTGCAACACTCGCCACATCAGCGGCAAATAGGCATATACCCCACTAGCAACCCGGCGAATATAGCCCGCCCGCAGCAGCAGTTTGTGGCTAGGAATTTCCGCCTCTGCCGGATCTTCCCGCAGAGTAACCAGTAGCATCTGTGACAGTCGCATGACCCGATTCCTTTTCAGCCTTCAATCATCACCAGTGTACGGTATTGCGGCGAAACAGATGCAGCGATCGCGGTTGTTTAGACTGATGAACAGGCGATTGCATCAACGGTATTAAGCACCCCGCGATCGCTCAATTTGCATGAGCCGCTCAATCCGAGATTGGGTGGATGGATGAGTTGAGAATAACCGAGAGAATGCTTGTCCAGAAATAGAGTTGATGATCAGCAACGGAGAAAACGCTGGGTTCCCTGCCATCGGCAGTTGACGGGCACCCATCTCTAGCCGCTGAAGCGCATTCGCTAATCCACGCGGATTGCCCGTAATCTTGGCAGCCCCCGCATCCGCTTCATACTCCCGTGTGCGAGAAATTGCCATTTGAATCACACTGGCAGCGATCGGCGCTAGGAAAGCCATTAACAATACCGCAATTGGATTTGGACGATTCTCGCGATCGCCCGTTCCACCAAAAAAGAGCGCCATTTGCCCTAAATAGGAAATTGCGCCACCAATCGTTGCCGCCACCGCCTGCGTTAACGTATCGCGGTTAAGGATGTGAGTTAACTCATGGGCAATCACCCCCTCTAGCTCATCCGCTGGCATCATTTGCAAAATTCCTTGGGTCACTGCAACCACTCCATGGTGTGGATCGCGCCCCGTGGCAAACGCATTGGCAGCCGGTGAAGGCACAACGTAAACTCCTGGCATCGGCATGTTAGCTCGTTGGCTTAACCGCTCCACCATCTCAAACAATTCAGGAATTTGCTCACGGCTCACCGGTTGCGCCTTATAGCTAGACAACGCAATCTTATCGGAGAAAAACCAAGAGCCAAGATTCATGACACCACCTATCACCAGCCCCAGCAGCAAGCCACTTCTGCCGCCAATCAAACCGCCGATCGCCACCAAAACGCCTGTCAACAATGCTAAAAGAGCGACAGTTTTAAATTGGTTCATAGTTTATTCTCTTAAAATAACTATTAACAAC
This sequence comes from Sivoneniella epilithica UHCC 1019, assembly GCF_040830845.1. Lineage (NCBI taxonomy): Bacteria > Bacillati > Cyanobacteriota > Cyanophyceae > Leptolyngbyales > Leptolyngbyaceae > Sivoneniella > Sivoneniella epilithica. The sequence goes on along the minus strand of NZ_JBFPDP010000022.1, from coordinate 25,196 downwards.
TGTATAAAAATCAGTGCCGAAATGATCGTAAAAATCCCTTCAGAATGACTAAAGCGACTCAAATAGAGTACGAGGTAAACCTGACTGACGAACAATGGATCGTAGCGTTCCGATGCGGAGTTCATCATGATCAGGGACAGGGACAGTCACAGTCGTTTCCTCAGACTGCAATTGCATAATAATATGGCTACCGCGCTGCCTCACTTGGACAAACCCATGGGCTTCTAAAATCTGGCAAACGGACTTTCCTGAGAGCCTTCGCAACTTACCCAACTGCGACCTCCAGGCTTGTGATGAAAACCTCGGACTGAAACTGGAGTCGGCGCTGAATTTCCGAGGGGCTAGCCGCTTCAAAGAAAAGCTCCAAGGCTTCAATCAGGTTTCGCTTTGCCTCCTCGACAGAATCGCCCTCACTGGCAATGTCTAGTTCAGGACAAAGCGCCACATATCCATTTCCTTCCTGCTCAATGATTGCCGTGAACTGCTGAGTCTTTCCACTCTGGTCAATCTCGATTTCGTGGGCGATCGCGGTAATCTCCGATGCAAACACCGCATCGTCCATCATTTCAACGTCAAGATACTTCGTTAATCGCTCCAACTCTGCCTGGGAGCCGTTTTGCTCAATGGCGACGATCGAGCTTTCCACCTTGGGATTGCCTTGAAATCGCTTGGAGATCGCCAACCGTAGGGTGTCCATTTTTTTCAGTCTTGCTTCCGTCAGTTTCTTACCTGTTTCTCCTGCGGCACTTTCTAGAAACTTGGTAAATGCCAACGTTGCGATCGCCCCTGCTGTCAAAGTAATTGGATCGGTCATTGGTATTATCCAAAAACGGTTATTTCTGTTGTAACCCGGATTCTGAACCTTTTTTGAGAAACCCATGAATCTTAGATTGATTCTACAAAGCAGCTATGGAGCGGATAGACTATCGAATAGCGATCGCCCATCGTTTCAGCAAGGCGATCGCCCCGGTTTGTTGTCTAGAATAACCACTGTTGATGTCATCCGCTCCTGTTGCCACACCCAATCTGCCGACCCTGCGTCCTTACCAGCTTAAGGTGGTCAAAGAGGTGTATGAAAAGCTGAGTCAAGGCTATCGACGGGTGGCGATCGTCGCAGGCACCGGAGCCGGGAAAACCGTGATTGCTGGGCAGATTTGCGCCCACACTCGCGCTAGGGGGTTTCGGCTGCTGTTCTTAGTCCATTTGGATGTACTGGTTGGGCAAACCTACGAGAAAATGCGCGACTTTGGGCTAGAGTGCGGCTTTATCAAGGCAGGCTGGAAGGAAGACCCGACTGCGCCGATTCAGATCGCCAGTGTCCAAACGATGCTGAAGCGGTCTTGGTGGCAAACGTGGCAGGCGGACGTGATTTTGTATGACGAAGGACACACGACGATTTTTAGTCAGGTGGGACAGCAGTTATTGTATGAAACTCATCGCCAAGCGGTACATCTGGCGCTGACGGCAACGCCCTATCGGTTGGGCAAAGAACAATTGGGCGACCATATGGAAACTTTGGTTGCGTCGCCTGTTCCTTCCACCCTTCAGCGGATGGGCTTTCTTGCGGCGATGAAGTATTACGGGATGCCTGACCCAATTAACCTGGCTGGGGTGCGGACGATCGCTGGAGATTTTGATGAGCGAGATCTCAAATATGCTTGCGATCGCCCTGAACTCGTAGAGCGCGTCGTCAAAGAATGGTATCGCCTTACCCCTGATCGCCGCACAATTGCTTTTTGTGTGGATGTGGAACATGCTCGACATATCGCTGAAGCCTTTCGGATGGCTGGCATTCCTGCTGATACCGTAGATGGCAATACGCCAATCAAGCAACGACATAAGCTCTATCAAAGTTTGCGGGATGGCAGCTTGACCGTACTGACTTCCTGCAACGTCATCAGTATTGGCTTTGATGAACCCAGCGTCGAAGTCGGCTTACTGTTGCGCCCCACCCAATCTCGCGCTCTGCACCAACAGCAAATCGGGCGCGTTATGCGAATCTCACCGAAGACCGGAAAAACCCACGGCATCATTTTAGATCAAGCCGGAAATCTTCAGCGGCTAGGCTTTCCCGAAGACATTGAGGGCTATCGATTGCCCACTAGCACTGAACCCGATGAACCCGGTGTGGCTCCCAAGAAACAATGTCCCGCTTGTGGTCGCATTGTCTGGGCATCGGCGATAGTTTGCCCGGACTGTGGACATCAATGGCTCCAGCCAGAAATAGAGATTCAACCCAGTGAGTTAGTGGAAGTGGTGAATGAATCTCGCGGACTGGAAGGACGCGATCGCGCTGAGTTAATTGCCTTCTTCCATCGCCTGCGGCAAAAGTGTTTTCGAGAAGGGCTAGCTCCCGATTTTGCGCTGCGACTGTTTTACGATAAGCACGGCATATTGCCAGAAGATGCCTGGTGTCTAAACTCCACCTTTGGCAACCATCCCACCGTCGATGAGCAGCGGCTTTATCAACGGTATCTAGTCAGCATTGCCAACCGCAAAGGAAAATCGCGATCGTGGCTGGTCAGCGAATTTCAAAAAGAATTTGGCGCTGGCGATGGGCAACACTTGTTTCCGCGATCGCTCTAAAGTTGGAATCGCGGTGCGCTGGAAAAAACGGCTGAGTGCGATCGGGGTAAGAAGGTGAGGTAAGGAAAACATCAACACGCAGTTACGTCATTGTTTATACAACAAAAATCACATTGTCTCAGCAAAGATATTCTGTAAATCCACGTAAGCTTTCTCGCTAGTCTCCCTCAGCAAAATATTATATAAAAATCCTCGACAATGTTCCATAGAGACGATATGTAAGGGGGAATTCTTGATATGTTCGACCTCGGACATTATTAAAATTTTTTTCATGTAATTGATGTTGTTATGCCGCAACGGCAAGATTGTCTGTTGAAATCAAGGAAAAATTGGTACAAAATTGTTAATGATGAAGTTGAAGTTTATCTGTCATTTGAGTGTCTATGGGTAGATGGATTGGAAACGTTATTTACATTGATAAAAATCCAAACAACCCGACTGAAGGTTGGGGGTGGGTAGAAGTTACAACAGAGGACATGAAGCGTTTTGGCATTCCTAGTAAGCACCCTACAACGAGGAGAGTGACTAAAACGAAAGAAATCACAGTCACACGATATAAAGATTCAACTCCATACACCGAAACATACATCAATACGTATGAAGATTTTGTTTGTCCTCCCTCTAGAGGCAAAGCTGGTGCGAAGAAATTCACGCTGAATCTTGATGGTGAGCTTATTACAATAAGAGCGCAAAAATCTCTAACCATTCAAGCAATATGTACATGGATCAAGACTTGGGCAAGCCCAAACGCTAAGCTCATTACTCCAGGTAATAGAACACACTCTCTTGATGGCGAGAAGTTAGCTCATCAAGCTCATTTTATTTACTTTATTCTGAATGAAAATAGCAATGCGATCAAAATAGGTCGGGCAAAAGATTTAGCAAAGAGGATGAACGCGCTTCAAACATCTAGTCCAACAAAGTTAAGGCTGATCAAATCAGTGCAAGTCGAAGGACGCGAAGAAGCTCATGAACTAGAACAATCACTGCATAAACAGTTCAGTGAAATTAGATTGGCTGGAGAGTGGTTCAAAGCTGAAGCAAATCTTCTGGAGTACATCAGCCAGTTGTGACAGTAGGGGCTACATAACAACTCATTTAGAGCAGACTGAAGGAGCCGCTCGGTACAAATACGATGATTATTTGCAAAATTTTGAGGCGATCGCCCTAACGCTTTCATCCCTGAGCATTTGAAAAATCAGCGTGATTTAGAAAAGCGGCATCGAATCGAGCGTTGGTTAAGTTTGCACGACGAAACAGGGTGCCGGGTGCCTGCCGAATTTCGTAAAAAGTGAGCGTCAAAGATTGGAGCGTCAGCCAGAGCAGAACAAGGGCAAAACAACTCAACAAAATTCCTCCTGCAAAATGCCCGGTGCTGAGAAACCCGATCGCCGTTACGCCCGTTAAAAATGCCGCTCCATATCCCATGACGGCTCCTGCCATATTGACCGCGATCGCTCCGCTGACCCCACCCCATCGAATTAAGAATAGCCCCGTGACTACACCGCTGATGACTGCCCCCGCGATCGCCCACTGAGGATTTTTTTCCATGACGCTGCCTGCATAATAAAATCCGTTTATTGCTGCTGTGGTGATTGCCGATACTATAAAAGCCGCACGATTGACCTTTGAACCAAACGGCGAAATGGTTTGCAGTCCGGAGGTAATCCCCGCAACGCATAAACTGAGAAAGAGCGCAAGCACATAACCCCAAGCGCGATCGCTAGGAGTTTGCCCCAATGCCCCAAACACCAAACCACTGACTGCATGACTAGAGAGTAAAAAAGTGGCGATCGCAATTCCGACCCAAATCAATCGCTGCCGGACGGTTTGCCCGATTTTCACCCGTTCAAAGTTTGCGCCGACTAACTCCGCTCCGCAAAAGTCGCACCCCCGCAGATCCGCCCCGCTAAAATCGGCTTTACTGAGTAGATGTCCTCGAAAAGACTGGTTTCTCAAATCTTGATTGGCGTAAGAGCGCGATCGCGGATGCATAGGCTCAAAACTTTTCTCCTCCATGAAAACTCCCCTCAAGGTCAGTCTTACTCTGTTAGGCATCAGCATTCTATCCTTACCGATCGCGGAGTTTGGCTGGATGGTGGCTCAGCGTCCGCCCCAATCTAACCTAGAAAAAACGTTGTTTGAAGGGATTAACTATCGGCGTGAGTTTCAACCGTTGCCGCGCCCCGTGATGCTTCACATCATCGCCATTGATTTAACCGCACCCGGAATCAAAGCCTTAGTGACACCCGGAACAACCGCTTCAGACAATCGTGAACTCAAGGCGCGGACTTCTTCAGAGTTTTTGCAGGAATTTAAGCTGCAAGTTGCGGTGAATGCCAACTTTTTCTATCCTTTTGCAGAAGAATCGCCCTGGAACTATTTTCCTCACAGCGGCGATCTCGTCAATGCAGTAGGGCTAGCGATTTCAAACGGCAACTCCTATTCCTCGCCTGAGTCAGGCTGGGCAGCCTTATGTTTGATGGCAGACCGCGCCCAAATTGTCGCCAATGGAAAATGTCCGAAAGGCACAATGCAAGCCGTCGCGGGAAATGTCATGGTCGTCACGAATGGAAAGCCATTGATCTCGCAGCCTGGAACAGCAGATAGCGAGGAAGCTTATTCTCGAACCGCGATCGCGATTGATCGAACTGGAGAAAAACTGTGGCTCATTCTTGTGGATGATAAGCAGTGGTTATATAGCGAAGGGGTAACGTTGGCAGAACTAGCGCAGATTGCGATCCGGCTGGGAGCAGATGCCGCAGTTAATTTAGATGGCGGCGGCTCAACGACCCTTGTAGTAGACACTCCAGCCGGAGCAACGGTATTGAACTCACCCGCTCATACTAAAATTCCCATGCGATCGCGCCCAGTTGCCAATCACTTAGGATTTTATGCGCGTCCCGTGCGATCGCCCTAGGATCCAAGGCGAAAGCTCTGTACAGTGAATCTACCTTTAGAGCAAAAACTCTGCGATCGCCACCGCCGCACCATTTGCCTCAACGCCCAAAGTCACCCAATCCGCAGCAGCTTTCACAGCGGCGGGAGCATTGCCCATCGCCACCCCAATACCTGCATATTGAATCATTTCCAAATCATTGAAATTGTCCCCAATCACCATGACATTTTCCGGCGCAATGCCTAAATAGTTTTCTGCCAAGTACTGAACCGCTGTCCCTTTGTTGACCAAAGGATTAGTTGCCTCAACAAAAATAGGCACCGATTTAGTCAGATACAATTCATCAGCCGGATGCCGATCGCGCAACTCCGCCAACACTCGATCCATCAGCATCGGATCTTCTCCTAGCGCCAAGACTTTAGTTGGCTCCTGGTCGAGCAGCGATCGCAAATCCCCGACCGGAATCGGAATCACACTAGTCCGATAGCCATAATCTTTACTATCAGCCGTAAGTTCCCGGACATAAAGCTGGTCATCAATATAAAGATGCACAGAAAGCTGATCGCGCAGGGCTGGCTGTTCATAATAATCCAGCAGGTCAGCAGCAAGCCGAGCCGATAGTGTCCAATGACGATGAACCTGTTCTGTCGTTGGATCTTTGATTAAGGCACCTTGATAAGCCATCAGTGGCAGCGTCGCACCGATCGCCTGGTGAAACCGAAGCGCCGAGCAATACATGCGTCCGGTCGCGATCGCCACCTGTATTCCTTTTGCTTGCGCCGCTTGAACTGCTTGCTTAATGGGTTCACGAATTTCGTTGGAAACCCCAGCGATCGTGCCATCAATATCAAGCACTAACAGGTGGATAGTTGCCTTAGAAGAATTAGGTTGCATAGATAATCGCTAGGCGTGGTAATTGAATAAAGAACAGCAGGTATTCCAATTTGATATTAAACGCGATTTTGCAAAGCCGCTGTCGCCCGGAAATCATGCTAGCCGGATTAGAGCGATCTGGATTAGATAATCGGCAGCAAAATATGAGATAAACAGTTCTCAGTTAGCTTGGCACTTCCACCACACATCACGGTCACGGTGGTAATTTTCTGGTCGATCAACCGCGCTTCACTTGCCAAGGCACCTGTTCCAGGATTCACCGGATAAGCCGGAAAGCAAGCCGCACTGAGGCTCAAGCGAATCGCGCAACTTTTCTGAATACAAATACAGGTCGGCTGAAGTGTAAAAGTCAGAGGGTCAGTGTTTTGTGCGGGCTGAACATGAATATAACCCTGAGCGAAATTGTAAACCGCGCCGTTAGGATGCACCGTTGACACCACAGCACTCAGATCAAAACTCACCGTATCAGCAAAACAGTAAACCTTGAGAGTTATCTCTCCAGCTAAATGTAAGTCTTCTGGCAAAGGTTCAGAAGTATAAGTCAAAACATCCGTGCGGCAATCCAACGCCGATCGCTCAAACGATCCAGCCGGAAAAGCGGCGTGACCTCCCTGAGCGGGAACGGGTCGCCAGGGGTCATGAACCAAAACATCAAAGGAATGTTGAATGTCAAGAGTATTGCATAGCGAGTGCTGAATCAGAGTCCCGTCTTGGGCATCCATGCCAGCGAGTCCAGTGCTGGAAAGATAAAAAGCAGTCGGTTCAGGAGAATTCCAGGAGTTGAGCGATCGCCATTGGTTGGTGCCCATCTCAAATAGCTGAATCAATGGTTCGTTCAGCAAACCCGTATCATTGCCTTTGAGGAAGTGATCAAACCAGCGAATTTGCAGGCGATCGCAGGGATTATTGGCTTCGACACCATACTCGATCGCGCCCACCCGTCTCCCCCAAGGCAAATGCGCCCAAGCACCCACAATTAGCTGTTGGCGATGCTGGCTGCGGGTTGCCATCTCCTGATAAAGACTCAAGGTGCCCCTTAGAAAGGGATCAAACCATCCGCCAATATGCAGCATCGGCAAATCCACATCTTGCAGATAAGTGTTAGGTGAAAGGGTTTCCCAATAAGCACCCGGCTGAGGATGGGCTAGCCATTCATGATAAAACGAGGTCGGATCAAGTTCGCTTAAAACCCGCGATCGCGTTGGCACTGTCTTATCAAACGTCAAACTCTTAGCCGCCGCCGCCAAATCACAAAAAGCAGCTTCATTTCCCTTCAGACGAGCCGTTTCAGCCGCTAGTTGCAGTGCCCAACTGAGATTTGCCTGTAAACAAAAAGCACCATTTTCATACGCCCAGTCCTGATAGAGATCATAGGCAAGCATCGCCGGACATAGGGTTTTGAGTGCCGGCGGTTGGGCAGCTGCCGCATATAGCTGCGTCATCCCTTGATACGAAAAGCCATACATTCCCACTGCGCCAGTGCTGTCAGGAAGACGCGCCGCCCATTGGACGCTGTTGTAGCCATCCTCAATTTCATGAGCAAATAGATTAAACTCACCTTCCGAAGTGCCGCGCCCCCGCACATCTTGAATGACTACGATGTAGCCCTGAGCAGCGTACCAAGCTGGATGAGCATACACAACCGTAGACGCGATCGCCCGTCCATAAGGTTGCCGCATCAATAATACAGGAAACTCGCCGTCCACGCTAGGACGATAAATATCCGCATCTAGCCGCACACGATCGCGCGTCCACATCGAAGCCATTTCTTGAACGACAGGGAAAACCATTCAGATCAATTTGAAGCTCCGAATTGATCCCAAATTAAGTTTTTCAAGTAGTCAGAACCAATGATTTTATCAACACATTAGTACAATCCAACTCTTACAAAAACTATTGCGATCGCAATTTGTGAACTCATATGAACTCAATTTATGAATTAGTTGCTTGAGCAGCCAAAAGTTGCTTGAGCTTCTCTAAATCCTGCGCCCAACGAGGATCAGGTTGAACACTTTCTAAATCAGGAGCAGCAGCCCCGCCCTTACGAGCCTTGGTGTTAGCGCCCTTACTTGCAGCTTTACGGACTCCACTAGGAACCGGAACAGCCGTATTAGCCACAGGCTGTAGATCATCCTCTTTCTCCTTAGTCCGAGGGAGAGCTTTCTCAATCTTTATCGGATTGTCATTTAACACATGCCCGTTAAACTTTTCAATGAATGCATCTGCTTCCTCATCCGTTTTAACCGTCACAAAACCAAAGCCTCGGCACTTGCTGGTCTTCCGATCAGTAATCAGCTTCGTAGAAATTGAATCAGCCATTTCCGCAAAAACTGCTTCAAGTTCTTGACGAGTTAGCTCTTCCGATAAGTTACCTATGTACAGACGAACGGACATTGAAGATACCTCCAGACTTTTATATTAACCAAACAAACTTTTTCTATTAACGCAGCACATCATGAGGTGATAGGTACACCCAAAATTTGATCCAATTATTTCTTGCATTGATATTTCTTGCATTAAATCAATACTTAAAACACAGCTTACTAAAGCAAAACCGTGATGATTCACAAGCTCTTTGAGTGCGCTAATTAAACAAGGCTGCAATAGCATAGCTGTTACGCAAGACTTAAGATATAAATCGCTGAATAAATTGAGGGGTTACTCTAATGTGCTGCTTTGATTGAGTACTTATGCCATCCATTAAGGTATCACGGTAAGTCTACCCTTGCCATGACGAAACAGAATTTATGTCTATTGATTGGCTATTAATTCGCTGTCTTTTTCAGAAGACATAGTTTATCGAGCCAAAGATAGACCACCAAAAACCTGAAAGGATATATCGTACTGGTAACAAAATCGTAACAGTATCCTTGATGACCAATAGCTTTCGACAAAAAGCCGGGTGCGTTATTTCTAGTCCTCGGCAAAAATATATTGATAAAGGTCGGCAGGATCAGGTTCTGGGCTTTCTAAAGCAAATTCAACAGCTTCATCAACTTCTGCTTGAATTTTCTGTTCGATCGCCTTTAGCTCCTCCTGGGTTGCCAAATTTTGTTCAATTAAATAAGCTGAGAACTTTTTGATTGGATCTCGTGCAAACCAGAGATCCTTTTCTGCTTTAGAGCGTAACTCATCTGGATCAGCCAGGGAATGCCCCCGGAAGCGATAAGTGAGGCATTCGATTAGCGTAGGACCTTCGCCAGCGCGCGCCCTTGCCACTGCTTCTTGAGCCACTGTATGGACTGCCATAATATCCATGCCATCCACCTCCACGCCAGGCAACCCAAACACACTTGCCTTTTTATAAATTTCTGGTTGGGAAGTTGACCGTTCGTGCGCCATACCGATCGCCCACTTATTATTTTCCACCACAAACAGAATCGGTAGTTTCCACAACGCCGCCATATTCAAGCATTCAAAAAACTGACCGTTGTTAGTTGTGCCATCCCCAAAAAAAGCAGCCGTCACTTGATCAGCGGTTTCATCCCCTAACACCTCCCGCCGATACTTCGATTGAAAAGCGGCTCCAGTGGCAACCGGAATTCCTTCACCAATAAAGGCAAACCCGCCTAATAAGCGATGTTCGGCAGAAAACAGATGCATAGAACCGCCGCGCCCTTTACTGCACCCAGTGGCTTTACCAAATAGTTCAGCCATGACATTTCGCGCTGGCACCCCGGCACTGAGAGCATGGACATGATCGCGATAGGTGCTGCAAACATAGTCTTCACCAGGGCGCATCGCTTTAATCACTCCGCTGGATATGGCTTCTTGCCCATTGTATAAGTGGACAAATCCAAACATTTTGCCGCGATAATACATCTCAGCGCATTTATCTTCAAAGAAACGCCCTAGAATCATGTCCTCATAAAGCACCATTCCTTCTGCCTTCGTAATAGGGACGATCGCAGATAGCAAACTGGGAACTGTTCTCTCCTGAACCATGGGCGTTATTGACCTCAGACTCGCTTTAAAAAACTTCCTAAAATTTATGTTACTGACCGGAATATTTTGCTTCTTCTAGGTGTAAGCTTCCACTCTGATGAGTGAACCGATCAATTAACTATCCGTCTCTTTGGTATCTTGACAGGATGCCGTAAGACGTTACCATAGCCTAACACCAAAGTTAACTTGCTTCTTACCGTTGGGGAAGTCTTCTGTGCGTATTCCGCTTGACTATTACCGAATCTTGGGCTTACCCATTCAGGCAACCAACGACCAGTTGCGCCAGGCTCATCGCGATCGCACGTTGCAGTTGCCCCGCCGCGAATATTCTGATGCAGCAATTACTGCTCGGAAGCAACTGATCGATCAGGCATACGCAGTATTATCCGACGCAGACCATCGACAGCGCTACGACACCAGCTTTCTTGCCAAAACCTACGAATTTTCTACTGAGACTGATCTCCTATCAGCCCACGCGCCCTCAGCCTACGCAGGAACTCCCGATAGCACCGAAATCGATCCCCATGCGCCCAGCATCGAAATTGAGCAAACTCAATTCATTGGCGCACTTTTGATCTTGCAAGAACTAGGAGAATATGAGCTAGTCCTCAAGTTGGGGCGACCCTTCTTAACAGGGGGAACCGCCAGCTTAAAAGAAGGACAATATGGAGAGCCTGCCATTGTTTTTTCAGATGTGGTGCTAACAGTGGCGCTAGCCTGTTTAGAACTAGGACGAGAGCAATGGCAGCAAACCCAGTATGAAAATGCGAGTGAAGCCCTCGAAACCGGACAACAGCTTTTGCTACGAGAAGGGCTATTTGCCAATGTGCGCGGCGAAATTCAATCTGACCTTTATCGGTTGCGCCCCTATCGCATCTTGGAGCTAGTTGCTGTCTCCGAAGATAGGGTAGATGTCCGCAGTAAAGGGATTGGGCTTTTGCAGGCAATGCTGCAAGATCGCGGCGGTATTGATGGAACGAACGATGATCAATCTGGGCTAAATATAGACGATTTTCTCCGTTTCATTCAGCAGATCCGTGTCTATCTAACCGCAGAAGAACAACAGTATTTATTCGAGCGGGAAGCAAATCGTCCTTCAGCAGTGGCAACCTATTTAGCGGTGTATGCGCTACTGGCAAGGGGATTTGCCGATCATTATCCAGAGTTGGTTCAACGGGCAAAGCAATACTTAACTCGACTAAGCGATCGCCAAGATGTGAACTTAGAAAAGGCAGTTTGCTCTCTGTTGTTGGGTCAAACTGAGGATGCAAGTCAGGCATTAGAACTCAGCCAAGAACAAAACTCGATCGCATTTATTCGTCAGCATTCCCAAGAATCCCCGGATCTCCTGCCAGGTCTATGTCTCTATACCGAGCGGTGGTTTCAAGATGAAGTCTTTCCCCACTTCCGAGATTTAGCACAGTGTCAAGCCGTACTCAAAGAATATTTTGCTGATCCTCATGTCCAAGGTTACCTAGAAGACCTGCCAGAAGATGCAGGCGGGGCAAACCAGCGATCGCCTGCTCAGATAGAAGTTGCAAAAACGGCACAGATTGCACCTGATCGAATAACAGTGGCGACTGGGGCTACTATTGCTGGAGCAGTTTATGCAAGCATGAATGGCGCACAGTCAGGGATAGATCCTCGTGAATCTGCTGCCTCATCTGATTCCTACGCAAACTGGGAGAGACAAAATGATCACGAATCGCTGATTGCAGCGGCAAAAGCTCGAATTGCCTCCCGTTCAGCGACCACCACGCTAGGCTCTAATGTACCCGCTGATATAACCAATGGCTCCCCTATGCCAATAGCTGAGCGCGATAGTGAAGCATCAGTTGAGTCAGAACAATCGATTCCTGCGCGCCCTCTTGAGCAGGGTCGTCATCGCAGCGATTCCCAAAGAGATCGTTTCAACTCAGAAAACAGCAGTAGTACCAATCGAAATCAACGCCGCGATCGCTTCAGCCTTCCTGCCCAATTTACCCGATGGCTATTGCCCGGTTTAGCACTCTTAGGCGTAATTGCCTTGGGCTTTTTCCTTTCTTGGCTAGCGAGAGGATGGCAAAATAATTCAACGCAAGTGGCTCAACAGCAAGATGAAAAACTATTGGTGCAGTTAGATAAACCCTTGATAGATTTAGAGAATAGTGCGCCCCTCACCGCCACCACTTTGGATAAAGAGTCTGCTCAAGCAGTACTGTCTGCTTGGCTCGCAGCTAAATCTAAAGCGATGGGGGCTACCCATGAAATTGAGCAGCTAGACACCATTCTGGCAGATCCGAGCCTGTCTGCTTGGCGCACGGATGCAGAAGATCTCAAGCGCAATGGTGAGTATCGAGTGTATCAACATGATGTCACCGTTCAAAGCGTGGAACTGTTGCCAACCAATTTAACGCCAGATAGCAGTGCCCCCAATCCTCAAGCCAGCGCTTCTATTTCAGACGCGCTCTCTAGTCCAACAGTCACCGCGATCGCTGGGAACGATAGTCCATCACCGAGCGTGAATCCAACCTCAACCGAAATACCATCTGCGGCATCTGATTCTGCCACCGCAAATGAAGCCAAGGTCGTGGCTGATGTGAAAGAAACGACAGAAATTTATCGGAATGGCAAGGTTGACGGATCTCCCCAAACCGACAATTTACGGGTTCAGTACAATTTGGTGCGGAGAGATGGCAAATGGCGGATTTTAGATTGGCAGGTGCTTTAGATCACTATTTTGGGTGAAGTCCAGTATGGAGCCTCAGCCGCAACGCTTTTTTATTGCACTGATGCCGCCATCCGATATTCAAGCGATCGCCAACAGTATCAAGCGCGAATTCGCTGAAAACTACGCCAGCCAAGCTGCCCAAAAATCGCCACCGCACATTACCTTACAACCGCCTTTTGCCTGGATGCCGCCAGAAATCCCCAACTTAGAGCAGCAGCTAGCCGAATTTGCCAGACAGCAAATGCCTTTTAAGGTTGAGTTCAACGGATTTGCAGCATTTCCGCCCAAAGTCATTTACATCGACGTAGTAAAAACCAGTGCTTTACTCACTCTGCAAGCCCGTTTAATGGCTCACCTAGAAGCTACGTTAGGATTGGTGGATGCCACCTCAAAGCAGCGCCCCTTCACACCTCATATGACCGTTGCGTTTCAAGATTTGACCCAGCCCAATTTCAATGCCGCATGGCAAATATTTCAAGGGCGATCGCTCCAGCTTAAATTTCTAGCTTCTTCCCTCAGTCTCTTGCTTCACAATGGGCAACAATGGCACACCTACAAAACGTTTTTGTTTTCTGAAAAAGTCTAGTCTCCGTAACCAATGCTACGCAGCTAAGCCAGATAATCGGCTATTGTTTATCTTTGTAAAGTTTTGTTTAGTCATTTACCAAAAAAACTTTAGCCACTTGTTGAAAGAAGGATATTGCACCAATGACACAAGTTGCTGACCCATCCCTGCATCGGGTTGTGATTGTGGGAGGAGGCTTTGGGGGTTTATATGCAGCAAAATCTCTCCGGAGATCGCCTGTTCAGGTGACTTTGATCGATCGCCGCAATTTTCATCTGTTTCAACCGTTACTGTATCAAGTTGCTACAGGCAGCCTGTCTCCTGCCGATATTTCTTCACCCCTGCGCGGCATTTTGAGCGACTGCAAAAATACCAGCGTATTAATGGATGAAGTTATAGACATTGATCCCCAGCAGCAAATCGTCAAAATGCAGGGACAGAATATTCCCTACGATTCGCTGATTGTGGCAACAGGAGTCAGTCACCATTACTTTGGCAATGACCACTGGAAAACCACCGCACCGGGGCTGAAGACCATTGAAGACGCGCTAGAGATGCGCCGTCGGATCTTTATTGCATTTGAATCCGCAGAAAAAGAACTCGATCCAGTAAAACGGCAAGCATGGCTCACTTTTGTGATCGTAGGCGGCGGACCCACCGGAGTAGAACTCGCAGGCGCGATCGCCGATCTTGCCTTTAAAACCCTGAAAAAAGATTTCCGCAGCATCAATACCGCTGCCGCTAAAATCCTCTTACTCGAAGGCATGGATCGCCTGCTGCCGCCCTATCCATCCGATTTATCCGAAAAAGCGGCAGTCTCCCTAACCAAGCTCGGAGTGACTGTTCGCACCCAAACTCTAGTGACCAATATTGAAGACAACATCGCCACCGTCAAACAGGGCGATCTCATCGAGCAAATCCCCGCTCGCACCATCCTTTGGGCAGCCGGGATCAAAGCCTCTGGCATGGGAAAAATTTTGGCAGACTGTACTGGAGTAGTCCTTGATCGCGTCGGTCGAGTCAGGGTAGAACCCGATCTCAGCATCGCCGGACACCCCAACATTTTTGTGATTGGCGACCTGGCGAACTTTCCTCATCAAGGGGAAAAGCCGCTACCGGGGATCGCTCCAGTAGCCGTTCAGGAAGGGAAATATCTTGCCAAATTCATCACCGAGCAACTGCGTGGCAACACCCTACCGCCTTTCCAATATGAAGAAGTAGGAAATCTGGCAGTGATCGGGCAAAATGCAGCCGTCGCTGATTTGGGCTTTGTCAAGCTATCCGGCTTTCTTGCCTGGTTCGTTTGGAGCTTTGCCCATATTTATTACCTGATTGAATTTGATAATAAGCTGGTGGTCATGGTTCAGTGGGGCTGGAGCTACTTCACCCGCAATCGGGGAGCGCGATTGATTACTGGAGAAAGTACCCTTGGTCGGATAGAAACAGCCAGCAATGGGGATGGGCGATCGCCCTTAGAACGAAAATCTCCGGTTGAAGTCTAAGCCGCCGCATTTCTAACGGTAATAGCCTTGATACCACTCGACAAAGCGGACAATCCCGTCTGCGATGGGGGTATCCGGCGCAAATCCGAAATCCTCTGATAAAGCCTGGACATTTGCATAGGTGGTTAATACGTCCCCTGGCTGCATTGGCAATAGGTTGAGGATGGCTGATTTGCCGATCGCTGCTTCCAACGTTTGAATTAGAGTCATCAGTTCAATTGGCTGATTATTGCCAATGTTATAAACCCGATAAGGCGCATGACTATCCGGCTGTTCTGCCAAATCCAAACGGGAATCTACTCCCTGAGGAGGGGACAGCATCACCCGCACGACTCCCTCAATAATGTCGTCGATATAGGTAAAGTCGCGCTGCATCTTGCCAAAGTTGTAGACATCGATCGCCTCTCCTGCCAGAATAGCGCGAGTAAATTTGAAATATGCCATATCCGGTCTGCCCCAAGGACCATAAACCGTGAAAAACCGCAGCCCCGTCATGGGCAACGTATACAAATGGCTATAAGTATGGGCAATGAGTTCATTCGCTTTCTTGGTAGCGGCATATAAAGATACGGGATGATCCGTGCGATCGCCTTCCGCAAATGGCACTTTCGTGTTCGCCCCATACACCGAACTAGATGAGGCAAAAACCAGATGCTTAATTGCTTGCTGGTGGCACCCTTCCAATATATTCACAAAGCCCGACACATTGCTATCTACATAAGTCCACGGGTTTTGCAAAGAATAGCGGATTCCCGCCTGTGCCGCCAAATTCACCACACAATCAAACGGCTGTTGCTGAAATAAATTGGATATGCCAACGCGATCGCTTAAATCTAGCTCTTGAAACGTAAAGCCAGATTGGGGTTGCAATTGGGCAAGGCGATCTCGCTTCAGGCTTACGGCATAATATTCATTCAAATTATCAATACCATAAACCTGCATTCCATCCTGCAACAGCCGCCGCGCCAGATGAAACCCAATAAAACCCGCTGTACCCGTCACTAAAACTTTCATCCAGTCATTCTATAGCAGCGCAAGGAAAGGTCAAAACAACAACCGTCCGTTATTCCTTATCTCTCAAGATCTTTGTGCATTAACCCATTCATCCGTTGCCATACTTAAGTTAATACTTCTCTCAAAATTTTATTGAAACCAAAAGCCAGAAGTATTGACTGTTCAATGACTTCTGGCTGTCAACTCCTAACTTTTTAACTTTTGGAAGAATTGATGACTATTCAACCTTTGCAAACCCCTTAAAAAAGTCCGCGAACAGGCGCTGGCGCTGGTGCTTGGGGTTGCGGTGCAGGTTGCACAAAAGGAGGTGTGATGATTGGCTGCGGCGATAAATCCTGGGGGACTTGCAGCGGCGACTCTACATAGGGAATAAACGTTGGATCAACTTCTCGCGGAAAGGCTTGAGTATCAATGCAAGAACTCAGTGCGACCGGAGAGGTCAGCCCCGTTGCACCCCGACTAATGCCCACAACACAGTTGGCATACTGCACCGGTCGCAGGCTGCGGCGACAGCTATCTAACACATCGCCAGCAACCGAATCTTTTAAGGCTCGGCTAATATCTGTGACACAAAATGCCATGTCTTCAGGGCGACGAACTTGGCGACAGGCATTGAGTGCATCTGTGGGTTCATAGCCGCTAACTCTACTGATATCAATCACACAGGTAGATAAATTCTGGGGATATTGTGCCCGTGAACAAGCCGAAATCGCTAGCTCGGTAGTGATCTTGAGATTAATCAAAGAGCTAACACAGTTTCGATAATCTGTTTGAGAATCCTTACGAGCCGCGATCGCCGGGGAAATTGGAGCCACGATCGCAACCAACCCAGAGAGCATCACCATGCTTGCCAAAGTTTTAGGTAAACGAGTTGCCCATACATCAGAGATTGCAGACAAGCTAAATGGGCAGATCTGGAGTAATTTCATACCTTTTGCAGCATTAACGACATATCGTAAGACGGGTAAATCAAAACGAGCAAATTTAGTTTAAAGCGTGAAACAAGAATAACCGCAATTGAGCGAAAAGCAACGCGCAAAACCATTCAAAGTTGAAACCGTTCAAAGCTGCGTTAATTGTCCCATATTCACGCAATCCTCCAAAAAGACAGCAGGCGATCGCGTTTCTTTTCTCTGATTACATGAAGAAATTCTAATTTTTACTGCATAACTGATACCAAAAAGCCCAGACGCCTTTTAATTCCACATTCGTTAATCAATTACAGTAAGAAAGGTGGATGATAAATTCACTGATCTGCCGAGAGGATAGCCCGTATGCATTTGAGTGAGCTTAGCCACCCTAACCAGTTACACGGTTTGTCTGTTTATCAACTTCAGCAAATTGCCCGCCAGATTCGCGAGAAGCATCTGGAAACCGTCGCTGCAATTGGTGGACATCTAGGTCCTGGTTTAGGAGTGGTAGAACTAACAGTTGCGCTGTATCAAACTTTGGATCTCGATCTCGACAAAGTGATTTGGGATGTGGGACATCAAGCCTACCCCCACAAAATGTTGACCGGACGCTACGCCCGCTTCAACACGCTTCGCCAAAAAGATGGCATTGCCGGATATTTGAAACGCTGCGAAAGCAAATTTGACCATTTTGGCGCAGGTCATGCGTCTACCAGCATTTCTGCCGCCCTTGGAATGGCGATCGCCCGTGACTCCCAAGGCGACACCTATAAAGTGGTCGCAGTGATTGGCGACGGAGCCTTAACAGGCGGTATGGCACTCGAAGCGATTAACCACGCCGGACATTTGCCCAAAACCAACTTGCTTGTCGTACTCAACGATAATGAAATGTCCATTTCGCCCAACGTGGGAGCCATCCCCCGTTATCTCAACAAAATGCGGCTGAGTCCACCCGTTCAGTTCCTCGCCGAAAATTTAGAAGAACAAATCAAACATCTACCGTTTGTCGGAGATACCATTTCTCCCGACCTAGCGCGAATCAAAGAAGGTATGAAACGGTTGGCAGTGCCCAAAGTAGGAGCCGTATTTGAAGAACTGGGCTTTACCTACATGGGTCCGATCGATGGGCACAACTTAGAAGAACTGATCGCCACCTTCCAACAGGCACACAAGCACATCGGTCCGGTTCTGGTGCATGTTGCCACCACGAAGGGTAAAGGCTACGAAGTTGCCGAGAAAGATCAAGTGGGTTACCACGCCCAAAGCCCTTTTAATTTAGCAACGGGCAAGGCAATTCCGTCTAACAAACCCAAACCTCCCGGTTACTCCAAAGTATTTGGTGAAACGCTGACTAAAATTGCCGAGAGCAATCCTAGGGTAATTGGCATCACGGCGGCAATGTCTACTGGCACCGGGTTAGATATTTTACAAAAGCATCTGCCTGACCAATTTATTGACGTAGGAATTGCCGAACAACACGCCATTACCCTGTGCGCTGGGCTTGCCTGCGAAGGAATGCGCCCCGTGGCTGCAATTTACTCCACCTTTTTGCAGCGTGCCTTTGACCAAATTGTGCATGATGTTTGCATTCAAAATCTGCCCGTTTTCTTCTGTTTGGATAGAGCCGGAATTGTGGGCGCTGATGGACCTACCCATCAAGGCATGTATGACATTGCCTATATGCGCTGCATTCCTAATATGGTGATGATGGCTCCTAAAGATGAAGCCGAACTGCAACGAATGCTGGTGACCGGAATTAACCATTTAGATAGCCCGATCGCCATGCGCTATCCCAGAGGCAATGGCTACGGCGTACCGCTGATGGAAGAAGGCTGGGAACCGTTGCCCATTGGGGAAGGTGAAATTTTGCGCCAAGGGGATGATGTGTTGCTGGTTGCCTATGGCTCTATGGTTTATCCATCGATGCAGGTGGCAGAAATTTTGAGCGAACACAGCATCGAAGCAACGGTGATCAATGCCCGATTTGCCAAGCCGCTAGATACCGAGCTTATTTTACCGTTAGCCCAGAAAATTGGGCGTGTGGTCACCTTGGAAGAAGGCTGCTTACCGGGCGGTTTCGGCTCAGCGATCGCAGAAGCGCTGCTAGATGCCGAGATTGCCGTGCCGCTCACCCGCATTGGTATACCCGATAAGCTCGTGGATCATGCCTCACCCGATCAATCGAAAGCGGAGTTGGGTCTAATGCCATCCCAAATGGCAGAGCGGATCTTGAAACTGTTGAGCAAGCAGCCCTCGCCCGTCAGCGTTTAAAGACCTGTGTAAACCCAAAATGATCAAGGGTGAGCAGTCTACTCACCCTTTTTTATGAGTTGTTTTTCCAACCCGTTGGTTAAGCCGACCCATCAGTATTGAGACTTCTAATGACAAAGGTGTACTTTTTCGTTATTCAGCAGGTGCTCCTCGCTACAGTCCCTAACTTCTGTTTGTTCAACAATAGTGGGTTGAATCATCTGATTCACTGAAAGCTAACTCGGTTTGAATAGAGTTTGAATAGACAGTGGGCAGAGGCTCTAGCAGCATAACTGATGGCAAAGCAATGGTTTCTTTTGCAGAAATAAAACCCAGGATTATTGTGTGTGGCTTAGATGCAACCGGGTACAAAATCTTTCGGTTGCTGAAGCATCAAGGTATTGCTGTAGTGGGCATTCACGATCGCCCTTTACCGGGTGAAGGCGATGATGTGATCATTGGAGATTTGCAAGCCGCGCCAACGCTTTTGGAGGCAGGGATTCGCGAAGCACAAACCTTGGTTTTAACCGACAGTGAAGATGGCACCAACTTAGGCGTTTTGATGCAGGCACGAGTCCTTAATCCCCGGATTCGGATTGTGAATCGCTTATTTAATACCAGTTTAGGCGATCGTTTAGATAATACCTTGCCCGACCACATCACAATGAGCGTTGCCTCGCTCTGTGCGCCAATTTTTGCATTTTCGGCGTTGGGCAGTGCGGCAATTGGTCAATTGAAACTGTTCAATCAGACTTGGCCCATTCACCAAGTGTATGTTGATGAGTTCCATCCTTGGCGCGGACGCAAGCTGAGTGAGCTTTGGGACGATCGCGATCGCATGTTGATTTACTACATCCCAGCAAAGACGCGGTTAGATCTTGTGTCGGCGGTTGTGCAAGGACACTCGCTGCAAGTCGGAGATCGCTTGATCATCGGCACAAAACCCACGGTTCACGCAGCACAACAGCGATCGCTCTCCCAACGGCTCAACAAACTATTCACCGCCTTAAAATATCTGCGACAACATAGCCAAGGGCTACTAGCCAGCATTTTGCTACTGTTAGTGATGATTTTCATCTCCACACTGGTGTATGTCTCATCCATTCTCAAAACATCGCCCGTGGATGCGCTCTACTTTTCCGTCAGCATGATTACGGGCGCAGGAGACAGCTTAGTCACGGTGGGCAATCCGCCTGATAGCCTCAAGCTGTTTACTATCTTCACGATGTTGATTGGCGCTGCCATCATTGGCTTGTCCTACGCCTTGCTAAACGATTTTGTTTTAGGAACTCGGTTTAGTCGTTTTTGGGAAGCCGCCCGGATTCCATACAAGCAGCATTTTATTGTCTGCGGGTTAGGCAGCGTAGGTGTGCAAATTGTGACTCACTTACACAAGTGTGGACATGAAGTCGTTGTGGTAGAAAAAGATCCCAATTGTCGCTTTCTTAGCACCGTGCGATCGCAAAAAATCCCCGTGATTCAAGGCGACACCACTTTG
Organism: Sivoneniella epilithica UHCC 1019; assembly: GCF_040830845.1. Classification (NCBI taxonomy): domain Bacteria; kingdom Bacillati; phylum Cyanobacteriota; class Cyanophyceae; order Leptolyngbyales; family Leptolyngbyaceae; genus Sivoneniella; species Sivoneniella epilithica. The sequence goes on along the minus strand of NZ_JBFPDP010000022.1, from coordinate 4,422 downwards.
CCAACCACACTTAAAGCCGCCAATTTTGCCACGGCTCAAGCGCTAATCACCGTCACCAGTAACGATACCGTCAACTTAGAAACTGCCCTTAATGCCAAAAGCCTAAACCCCAAAGTTCCCGTTATCGTTCGCTATCACGATCCAGAATTTGCCTGGATGGCGCAGTTAGTCTTTGAGTTTGATGCAGTGCTGAGTCCAGCGGAACTAGTCGCTCCCGCATTTGCCGCCGCTGCTTTAGGGGGGCGCGTTTTGGGCAACGGTATGACCGCAGATAGCCTCTGGGTCGCCCTAGCAACCCTAATTACGCCCGCCCATCCCTTTTGTGGAAAGTCTGTTCAGGAGATGGCAACTACCGCAGATTTTGTGCCGCTCTATATGGAAACTCAGTCTCAAACGGTACACGGCTGGGATTTACTAGAGGTCAGCCTTAGTGCGGGTGATGTTTTATACCTAACCATGCCAGCAAACCGCTTAGAGCAACTATGGCAATCAACGCCCTCTCAATTTATGCGATCGGGCGCATCGTAGAAATGTCAGTGTAAAAAGGATGCGACCTCAATTTGATAGTATTAGGGAGTCACAGGAAAGCCATATTGGTTGAGCTTATTCCAAAATTGATGCCATCAAGTTGATGTTAAGACTAAGGTTCTTAAACTCAATGCAACGGCTGCACCTGCTTCTTTCCATCGCATGCCAGAACAGCATAACCGTTGCTTCGTCAACCGTGCCAAATCTTCAGGACTGCTGATAATCTCGCCCGTGTAGTTGAGAAACTGATCCAGCAAGGTAGCATCTTATCAGTATCTTTGGCTTGCAGGGTGTCGCCGTTTTGTTCTGCTAAAACCTCTTGCTGCCTGCGCTGTGCAATGGGTAAGTTCAGGGCTGAGTTGGGTTAAGGCGCGATCGCCACTGCTGCACTAACTTTTTCAACGGCTCCGCTAACCATTGATCATAGTGAGGATAAATCGGCAATCGCGGCACCAGTTCCCACCCGTTTTCATCTAGGATGCTCTTTAACTTGCCATCCAAAAGGTGGGGGTAATCTGGGTTCACTTCATCTCGTGGACTAATCCCGCCTAAATCTCTGGCTCCTCCTTCCAAACAAGCGACTAAATCGGTTGGATCTTGAATCAGATTAGGAGGAACTTGGATGGCAATATCTGCGGGTAAAATCTGACGGGCGATCGCCACTAGGTTTACTAATTCCTCTGGACTAAACGCCGCGCCGCCCCAAACTTCCTGCTCTCCAGGACTGTAAGGTTGCAAAATCACTTCCTGAACATGCTGATACTGGCGATGAATCTGGGCGATCGCCTCTAAGGTTTCCCAGCGATCGCGATCGGTTTCCCCAATCCCTAACAGCAGTCCCGTTGTAAACGGAATTTGCAGTTCACCCGCCTGTGCTAACTGCTGTAATCGCAAACTGGGTTGTTTACTGGGTGCCTGACGATGAACTGTCTCCAACAAGACTGGAGTGAGTTGCTCTAGCATTAGCCCCATGGAAACATTCACCGTTTTGAGCAACTGCATTTCCGAGAAGCTCAACGGTCCCGCGTTAGTATGGGGCAAAAAACCAAGAGATAATGCTTGTTCGCAATGACGATAAAGATGCTCGATCCATTTGCTCCGCCGGACGCTTTGGGGATGCACTTCCCCACTCAACACCAAAATTTCAATTACAGAGTTTGCCTGGGGAAGCGATCGCATTGTCACTTCTGCCTCTGTCAAACTTAACCAGGGATTTTGCCCCGGATCAACTCGAAAATTACAGTAGGTACAGCGGTTGAAACACTCATAAGTTGGAACTAACGTATAGGCAGGGCTGTAGGTCACGGTCCTAGACAGACTAGAGTTCGGCGCAACAAACATCAGGGTTTAACTCAATACCATTCCCTGTAAACCTACACCTTATTTTTGATTATTCGCAGCACCAAAAAGTTTCCTGATCCTGACAACTGCGTCGTTTCGCGTAGATATTTTTCACATGAGTTTTCACAGTATTCAAACTGATTTGCAACATTTCAGCAATGGTTTGATAGGAATGCTCCTTTCGCAGCAATAGCCAAATTTCTGATTCTCGCTCTGTCAAGTCATATTTCTTTCGTTGCACCCGCAAGTCTTGTTGCAAAACTTCATCACAGTTTTCTAAAAAAATCACAATGGGCGATCGCGCTTCTCGCCACAGCGCTTGCTGTCCGGAGGGCAGCGTCTGCAAAGACTGACCTAGATCAGCCTCGTGAGCCTCTTGACTATCTCTGTCTCTATCAATCAATTTAGTTTTATCAAAAACCCTAGACTTTTGATCGCTCGCATTCTCTAACCACTGCACCGTCATGCGAATCGTTTGTCCATTCGCCGCCAGATAGTCTTGCACCAAACTTCTTTGATCAGCCCTATCTCGGATCAATCGGTGGCAAGCGTCCACAATCGATGAGGGTAAATGAGCGCTACAACTGGCTGTTGCCAAAGTTGCACAGCAAATCTCCGTTGCTTTTTGATTGCAATACAACAAGTGGAAATTACGCGAAACCACCAAAACACCTTGAGGCATTAACTCTAATAATTGTCGACTTAATTTGCTAAACTCTAAGTCTTTTCCTAGATCTACATGGGTCGGGCGATCGCAAGGTCTTTGGGCAATCAAAGTGGCACGTACTGCACTCAAATGGCTGGCTTGTCGTCGCGGGGCACGATAGCTCAAAAGCGAACCCAATCCTGAAGGTTCAACGGGCTGGGTGAGTAAGGGGCTGGTCATAGAAGTCACCTTAAGTGAATGCGTTTAGTGAATGCGTTCATTCTCAGGGTTGATGTTGTGAAGGCACAATGAGAGAACCGCAGATCACCCAAGCTAGACGCATCAAATCGATCCAGTTAGAAGAGACACGAAGAGACCTGAAGAAGGGTGAAGTTTTTTGAGAATCCCTTCTCTAAATTGAATTGTTTAGCTAATAATGAGCTACCTTCAACTTCGATAGTTTCAATTGTCAGCCCAAGCTCCTACAAAGTATTCACCCATTTAAGGGACTTCTTAAACTTGATGAAGCCTCCTCAGCCTAACTCTCCTCAGCTAGACCGATGTGATCCGGGCAATCTTGAGTACTTTTTTCCTCAAGAACAACAAAGGCGCTATGTGGCGAAGTTACTTGGTCGAGGAGGCATTACTCGTCGTCGGGCTGAGTACTTTATTCGATTATGGGCTTTTTTACTGCTGAAACAAACGCACGATTTAGCCCCTCAAACCCTGGAACCATTGGTTAATCTGCGACCCACGGAAGGATTAGTATCCTGCACTCATCGTGAGGCAGCGGAGTTATTTTATGGGCAACGTGAGCGTGGCAGCGATCGCGCGGCTGGCATGATGATTGATCAGTTAGCGCTGCTCGGCTTACTCGAAAAGCGATTTGATGGACAAACGCTGTGTTTAGGCATTCGTCCTTTGCCAGAACTGATCGCTGAAAAAACAGCGCTGCCTGCGGCTCTTCTACCAGATCAGTTCAATCCGCGCACGGATGCTATTCCTGTGGCTAATTTGATCCGGCAGACCTATGCCATGGCAGCAGATGACAGCGCCATTTCACCCCAACGGATTGCTAGAACTCTACGGCAATGGTCGCAAGACTACCCGGCTGGAATCAGAGTTTTGCGACGTACCGACAATTTGAACCCTGTCGGAGTTGCCATTCTTTATCCTACGGCGACTCAATCAGAAGAGGTTTTTTCTCGTCCGCCAGGGAAAAGCTTTTTCCTCACTTCTAATATTGCAGTTGATCCTGTTGAAATGGCTCCGGTTGGAGACAAAAGCTGTTTAGCGGTTTACATAAGAGCTTGGTTGATTGATATCAATTATTTAAAGCCGCAGCATATTTGCGAATTTCAAAAAGATACTCAAAACGCATTACGACAAATGCAAGCAGATTTTCCTAACCTTTGCGATTTATATTCTCCAGTTATTCACCCGCTCTATGAAGAATTACGAATGCTACTGGGTTTTCAACGCACCTGCGAGGAACATCGTCCTTTCTACTGGATCTACTTGGCATTAGATCGGTATTTGGAGTTAGACATCGATACCGCATTAGCTACCCTCAGTTTGCCTAGTACGTCTACCAGTTAGTTTTGTTGATTTTGGAGCGCGATCGCTGGGCTATTTAGCAACTTTCCGCAACTAAATTTAAGGTTACATGGAAGGGCTATGATCACTGCCAATCAATGCGATCGCGCAAATCCATTCTGTATGTCAGTAAAAATATGACTCCACTACTTTACAAAAAGAAATAAATCTCTTATCTTTGTTACAGATGGTTAATCCATCTCACATTATTGTCAAGTTACACAAAGCACTCATAAAACCATGACAACGACCTTACAGCGCGTCGAGCGCCAGTCCCTATGGCAGAACTTCTGCGAATGGGTCACCAGTAC